>NZ_JBGJZU010000010.1:0-113288 GCF_041354475.1 Microcoleus sp. | reverse complement strand
CCTAATGCCCAATGTTCTCCCCCCTAGGGGGGGGCAGGGGGGGGTTCCCTAATGCCCAATGTTCTCCCCCCTAGGGGGGGGCAGGGGGGGGTTCCCTAATGCCCAATGTTCTCCCCCCTAGGGGGGGGCAGGGGGGGGTTCCCTAATGCCCAATGTTCTCCCCCCTAGGGGGGGCAGGGGGGGGTTCTCTAATGACCAATAACTAATAACTATTAGCTTTTAATTTCTGCAACCACCCAATCAAAAATTTCGATAACTTGCTTGAGGTCTGATTCATCTTGTAAAGTAAACAAAGCCAGACTAGGCGATCGCACCTCACCAGGTTCTGTAGGTAGCGACAGCCCAATCGAACTAAACTTATTCCTCAGTTCCAGCCACTTTTCCTCCCGATTAAACGGCCGCTGCGAACCGTAATTGTGAGCCGAAATCTCCATTTTTCCAGCAATATTAACCGTAAACAACTGATAGGGTTTTTTTGCTTTTAGATGTAAGTGAGCCGCAAAACCTCCATAGGTGTCCCCCGTACCCCACTGAATATCCATTTCCGGTGCTTGATTTTTCACCCAAACATAAATTTCTTTGGCCATTTGCGCCTCTTCTGCGCCCCGTCTAGCCTTCAGTTCTGCAAAAAATGACGATTCATCCCAGCGTCTTCTTTCCCGCGTTGCACTCGATTTTTTCTGCTGTGCTTCTGCTGTCTGACCGATGATTCTCGGAACCAAAGTTCTGAGACCATCTTCACTTACATATTGCTTAATTTCCAGGGCAAAAACTTCAACCGGGTCCATTTGTTCGTTGAGAAATTCCACCACCCGGCGCATTTCAGCAGAAATCTCCTCAGCTACAAAAACCAAACGGATTTTACCAGCTTGTAAATTAGTTTTCACCTTCTGCCAAAACCGATCTTCATTTGCATCCGCACCGAGAAATTCCTCAAAAATCTGTTCTGGATCGCGACCCCGATCGCGACAATTAGCTTCAAAAAAAGCAATGATTGAATCTATGGGCCAATAAACTACGGCATTAGCAGCATAGTCGATCGACTGACCTAAAACTTGTTGGCGGAGAGCAGCATTAGGAGTGCGCCTGACATCCACCAAAGTAGGCACTGCATTTTGGTCGATAAACAAATGATCCAGAGACCACTGCACGGCTGTTTCCTCATCACTCGGCACTGAAACTTCCCGCGAAATCAACAACCATTTCCGCGCTGTAGCCCGATCTATTTGGTCTCCAGCAATCAGATTAGGATAAGTTACAAGCAAGTCTTGTAACTGATCTTCTGAATCATAGGGCTGTTCCATCATTTCCAGCAGCCTGTCGTCATCCTGAATCAGATAAATACCTCCAGCCATGCACGCTCACCTAATTAATTTTACAATTGAGATTTTTGAACAAACAGTTAACAGTTAACTATCCACGGTTAACCGTCAACTGTTAACAGACTATTGACTAATCAAGCCCGTAAATACTCGCTGTGCCGGCCCAGTCATATAAATCCGTCCTGAGACTTCTGACCATTCGATTTGCAACACGCCACCTGGGAGTTCAACAGAAGTGGTTCGATCGCACTTACCAGTCAATACCCCAGCCACCACAGCAGCACAAGCACCAGTTCCACAAGCTAGAGTAACACCTGCGCCTCTTTCCCACACCCGCATTTTTACATAATCGGAATGTATCACTTGAATAAATTCCGTATTTGTGCGCTGTGGGAATGCTGAGTGGTGTTCAAATTGAGGGCCCACAGTTTCCAAACTAACAGCCGAAACATCCTCCACAAAAGTAATGCAATGAGGATTACCCATGCTGACACAAGTAACAGACCAAGATCGATCGGCCACCGCGATCGGCACATCTATCACTTTGGCATCTGGTGCCACCAAAGTTGTCGGAATTTCCGACGCCAGCAAGCGAGGAACTCCCATATCCACCTTAACCTGACCGTCCGATCGCAATTCCGGGCTAATCACACCCGCCAGAGTGTGGATGCGGTACTGCGTCTTAGATTCACTCCCCCCTTGACTAAGACCAGATTGAGATTCACCCCCCCCCTGACTAAGACCAGATTGAGATTCACTCCCCCCTTTACTAAGACGAGATTGAGATTCACTCCCCCCCTGACTAACAAGAGATTGAGATTCACTCCCCCCCTTACTAAGGGGGGGTTGGGGGGGGTAAATTTCCACTCCTTCCAAATCGGCGATAAACTTAGCCAAACAGCGAATCCCATTACCACACATTTCTGGTTCCGAACCGTCGGAGTTAAAAATCCGCATCGTATAATCAGTGCCATTTTGCCCAGGAAGAGCAAAGATGACACCATCTGCACCGATCCCGAAATGTCGATCGCACAATACCACAGCTTGTTCTGGTGTCACCACAGGTTCTGAGGACTGGCGGTTGTCAATCAGAATAAAATCATTGCCCAGTCCATGATACTTCGCAAACTCGATCGGCATAAAACCCCTTTTGGTTAAAACTGATTACTTGATAGACTTCTAAAGTCATTAGTCATTGGTCCTTTGACTAATAACTAATGACTAATGACTAATGACCAAGTTACCCATTTCCTAGTATGTCTGAATTTGAGACCGGATTGCCCAGCGTTCGCCTAATACAAAACTACATCAAAGACAAACAACAGATAGAACTAAAACTCGTGACCAACGACCTGCTAGTGGGTAAAATATTTTGGCAAGACAATAACTGTATTTGCGTCCTTGATGACTCAGAAAAACAAATTCTAGTTTCCCGACAAGCCATTGCTTATATCAAGTCCAGCGATTAGGGCATGGGGCATGGGGCATAATTTCTGCCAACTGCCCACTGCCCACTGCCCACTGACTAATCACTAAACAGCTTTTCGCTAACTTGAGCGGTGACAAAAGGCAGTTTGACCACAGGTGGCTGAATCAGAGGTGCAGCAGTTCGCTGCATCAAGCCGATTTCGTAGAAGCCTCCGCACAACAACAAACGATCGCCCTCTTGCAAATCCGTACTGCCATCGGGCCAGCGACTAAATTTCCCTTCCCGTCGGATGGCGCGTACCTCCACCCCATACTGAGTCAGCAACTCCACCTCAGAGAGTTTTTTGCCCACCCAAGGACTGTTTGCTGGCAATCTCAGCCACTGACAAGAACTATCCCCCTGGGGCACAGCAGCTTCGCCCTTCGCCAGCAACTCAAAACTCACAAGTTCTTCCGGTTCTCCGACTACCAAAAGGCGATCGCCAGACTCCAAAGCAGTCTTACCATTAGGATAGTCAATTTCTTCGCCATCTTGACGGACGATCGCCATGACACTGACCCCTGTCAACTGCCGCAAATTAGTTTCCTCCAGAGTCATGCTAGCGATGGGAGAACCTTCCGGGAGATTGTACCAACCACTGTTCATATCTCGAACCGCCACTTGCAAATCCCGCGAAATAGCAGCATTTCCTCGTGAAGCTCGGAATTCCAGATAGCGACTGCTGCGAATTTGCTGGACTTCCCGGCTAATAGCAATGCCTGACAAACCAATACCAGACAGCAGATGGGACGAAAGCTCCAAACTAGCCTCAAACTCCGGCTGCACAACTTCCCAAGCCCCCAGTTGGTAAAGCAATTCAATATCTTTATCTTTGTTGGCTCGCACCACAATATCTAAATCAGGGACTAATTCTAAAGCTCGTTTGAGACACAAACGAGTGCTCATCGGATCGGGAAGCGTCACCGCCATTGCTTTTGCCCGTTCCACCCCCGCAGCTTCCAATACGTGCAAGCTAGCAGCATTACCATAAATATAAGGAATTCCCTGGAGTCTACACTCTTGAATTCTGCTTTCCGACTCATCAATTACCACCACCGAACAGTTGCGACTTTGCAGCATTTTGACTAAATTTCTACCAACTCGCCCGTAGCCACAAATCACAATATGATTTTGTTCCGGCAAAGTTTCAGCTATTTCCACAGGTTGAGATGTGGCATCAAAATAGCGCTGCAAAGGCCCGAAGTTTTCCGCCCACTTCAACAACTGTGGCACGCTTCTCAATACGAACGGTGTCAGCACCAAGGTAACGGCTGTGGTTCCCAAAATTAATAGGTAAACATTTCGTGAAACCAGTCCCAAGGCTTGACCAGAACTGGCGAGAACAAAGGAGAATTCTCCAATTTGAGCTAAACCCAAACCTGCGATTAATGCTGTTTTTAGTGGATAGCCAAACAGTCGGACGATCGGCGTTACAATCAAGAATTTGCCGACAAATACTAAAAATACCAGTCCCAGGATTAACTCTAGATGGTTCCAGAGAAAAAACGGGTCAATTAACATTCCGATGGTCACAAAAAATAGGGATGCAAAAATATCTCGCAAAGGCTCGACATAAGTTAGAGTTTGGTCAGCATATTCCACCTCAGAAATCATTAAACCCGCCACAAAAGCTCCCATTTCAATGGAAAAGCCCAAATATTCAGTCAGCAGCGCAATCCCCAAAGCCAAAACCACAACTCCCAGCAAAAACAGTTCCCGACTCTCTGTTTTAGCCAGGTAGCGCAGCAAGCGAGGAATCACCCAAATGCCCGCAACCACAGCGCCCGCAGCAAATAAACTAATTCGCAGCAAAGCCAGCGCCACAGTGATGCCAATGGTTTCTATAGGCTGGTTGAGCGCGGGCAAAACTGCTAGCATTAGCCCCAAGGCTAAATCTTGAACTACCAATATTCCCAGCATTACTTGACCGTGGGAAGTACCAGCTTCATTCCGTTCCATCAAGCACTTCAGTACCACTGCTGTGGAGGAGAGGGACAGAATGGCCCCTAAAAACACACCTTGGGCTGGTGATTCTACCCAGCCTACAGCCAAGGAAGTGAAAGTAGTAATGGCGATGGTGAGGACAATTTGTAAAGTCCCACCGCCGAGACTAATTGCTTTAACTTTCTGTAGTTCGGCGAAGGAAAATTCAACTCCCAGCGCAAACAACAAAAAAGCAACGCCGAATTCAGCCAAAGTCTCTACCTGAATTAATTCTTTAATCAGCCCTAAACCAGCAGGCCCCACTACCATCCCTCCGAGGAGATAGCCCAGAATTACCGGCTGTCGCAAAAGCGATGCGAACAATCCTCCTGCTGCGGCAGCAGCGAGAACTAGAACTAAGTCAACGATCAGTCGGAAGTCTTCTTGCACAACTTATCTGAAAAAAGTGTAAAGTTATATTATAGTTTGGTAATTGGGAATTGGTAATTAGTAATTGGGAATTGGGAATTGGGAATTGGGAATTGGGAATTGGGAATTGGGAATTGGGAATTGGGAATTAGTCCTCGTGCGAAAATTCAGAAATCGGATTTTTGATTAATATCGTGTTGAATACCCTTGATTTTTCGGTAGGGGCGGGTTTTACAAATAATATTTGAGAGGAACCAACAATCTGTATAAACCCGCCCCCACCCCACCAATAAACCCGATTAACTTGATTGGCGACCCCAAAAATGCAGATTTGCGACTTTGGCCAGGGCGGGTTTATGATGTTGTTTGTTTCCCCCATAGATGGTTGGTAAAACCCGCCCCTACGGCTTTCTTGTCTCACACCGATAGTGTCTGGAAACATTTGATTAATATCGTGTTGAATACCCTTGATTCTTCGGTAGGGGCGGGTTTTACAAATAATATTTGAGAGGAACCAACAATCTGTATAAACCCGCCCCCACCCAACTTTGTGTAATATTATCTAGACCAACATTTAAGGATATCAGTCATGATAGCGACTGCGAATCAAGCCAAGTCCGGGTCAAGTGCGGAAATAGTTGCGGGTGCTATTTTGGGCTGTAGGCTGGTGAAAAAAAACATGAAGATGGCGCTTGTGAGTGGGGGGATTTTTGCTGGTTTTTTGAGTTTGGCCCTGCCGGTGCAAGCTTTGCAGGTAGTTGTCACCCCACAAAATCCCCAACTGGGAGATACGCTGTCAGTAATGATTCAGGTAGATGATAGCCCTGGGGAAACTCCAATGGTTTCTCTACAGCAGAAAAACTACCCAGCGTTTCCGATGGGGAACAACCGCTTTCGAGCTCTGCTACCTACTACTCCCCTGGAGAAAGCTGGTGCGCGCCAAATCAAAGTCACTGGTGACGGAAAGGTGCAAAACTTGAACGTACAAGTGCGCGATCGCAATTTTCCGACTCAATCTATCACGCTACCACCAGGGAAAGACAGTGAAGGTACTGATGCCGAATTCGATCGCGTAGATGCGTTTAAAGCACTGGTGACACCCCAAAAGTTTTGGAATGGTCCCCTGTTGCGACCTAATTCTGGCGAAATTACTACTATTTACGGGGTGCGCCGATACTATAATGGGGTGTTTGCCGAAGACTACTACCATCGAGGGGTTGATTATGCAGGTGCTTATGGTTCTCCTGTCATCGCACCGGCTGCTGGTCGGGTTTCTCTGGTGGGACGCGAATCTCAAGGGTTCAAAATCCATGGCAATGTAGTTGGTATTGACCACGGTCAAGGGTTGGCCAGTATTTTGATGCACCTGAGTCGCATTGATGTCCAGGAAGGCGATTTCGTGAAGCCTGGTCAAGTAATTGGCGCTTTGGGTTCCACGGGGGCTTCCACAGGTCCTCACCTGCACTGGGGACTGTATGTAAACGGGCAGTCGATCGATCCGGTACCTTGGCGACTTCAGGGAATTGAGTAATAATTTTTCCAGACTTTGATGAATTTAC
Source organism: Microcoleus sp. (assembly GCF_041354475.1). Lineage (NCBI taxonomy): Bacteria > Bacillati > Cyanobacteriota > Cyanophyceae > Oscillatoriales > Microcoleaceae > Microcoleus > Microcoleus sp. Next base: position 106,587 of record NZ_JBGJZU010000010.1, on the reverse strand, counting down.
CAGTCATTATGGGGTAAGTTTGTGGCTGGGGCGTGCCGATCGCACTTGTAAGTTAAGTTATAAGTGTTAAGTTAGAATTTTTAGAAAAATTCTCAACGACCGGCTCCAAATTCCAATCTCCAGACGCAGTAATCGCGTCTTCACAAAACTTTATTGATGATGCCGTTGAGCGGGAAGCATATATGAGTATTGAAAAAATTGTTGAACAAGCTTTGCAGGATGGCTATTTAACGCCGTCTATGGAAGCTGAAGTAGGACGAATTTGCAATACGGCTTCCGAATTGTCGATCGAAGAGTATATGGCTCTCGATCGTTTGATGGGAGCTTTATTAACTGGGGAAGTTGTGGTTCTTCCTCGCAAACAGTTCATCAATGTGATGGAAGAGTTGGTGCTTAGTGATGCGATCGCCAGGGTTGCTGAAATTGAGGCCAGTAGCGACCAGACTCTTGATGTGGGAGATATTGCGGCTTATGCTTTAAATAGATTGCCGCCTCTTTATGCTACGACTGAAGAAGGAGCTCACTTTCAAAGGGCTAGGGCTAAAGAGCAACTTCATGAATTGATTTCCAAAGAAGTCAACGCAGCGATCGCCCGTAACTTGGACAGACCAGAACCTGTCAACCCGACAGCTTTGGCTAAGCAGTCTTCTGGAAATGAAGTTATCTCCAGCTTAAGCAATTTGTTGCAGGCGAATGCTACTAATTTTGAGCAACAACCTTAGCTAAATTAGTTCTAATATCAAAATATCCGACCTCTTGAAAAAGTCGGATATCTAAATTCTAGCCTGTCTGTCTCAAAAAGGCTATTTCTATTGCAAAAATCGTTAATTTGTGCTTTCAGTTGAGTCTAGGGATGGGTTAGGACTGGTTTGATTGGCTAGATCGCGTTTTTCCCGTTTTTTCCGTTCTGCTTGGATTACATCTTCGAGCACGATTCGTGCTTGAGCCATTTTTTCCAAGTTGCTGCGGTACAAGTCCAAATCTTTGCTAACTTTGTCTTCGGGTAAATGCAACCCCCCACAGACTTTTTTGAGTGTATCGTTGAGGGTTGCTTGGTCTTTGACCAAGTTGGGGTCAGCTTTTTCTAACATGGAGAATAAGCCGATCGCGAATAAGCGACTGTACTTAAATTGAGGGTTATTGGCGATCGCCTCTAAAGACCCTTGCAAATCTCCTGTATCCTCAAAACTGGTCGAGCGAGCTAGCCACGAAAGCAACTCACTACCCGAAAGTCTTTGGGCTAAGCTTTCAAGTCTGTGAGCATCCTGCTTATAGCGATCGGGATCGTCCTCTACAGCTTTGCACAAACCGTTAAAAATTGAGTCCTGGTCTTGTTCTGGGACGTATCCCAACATGAATCGATTAAATGCTGTCACCACACCCAAAGCATAGATTGAGTCGTAGTGAAAATCGGCATTTGCCGAAAGCAAGTGCATTTCTACCATCAACTCTTCTACCACTCGACGGTAAATAGAATTGATCGGCCGAGTGTGAATCGTATAGAAACTTCGCTTAGTATCTGAAACAGTACGGTTCTTGTTCACCTGAGTCTTAATAATAATTTTGCCGTAGCCAGCGTGCTCAGCGGCATGAGTAAAGTCGGGAATTGGAACTGCGTGCGATCGGGCTGACAAAAAGTGCCATTTTTTTGACATCGGTATCGCCACTACCGAAGCCAAAACCTGACCGGATAAATCAACTACAGGCGCTGACTTACATATTTTCCTAATTTTCTTAGGGGCTTTTGTACAATTATATCTTAGCTGGAATCGTTAACAAACTTAATATTCTGATTAGTTGAAATTTGCTTTGGGATTGCACAATCAAGTCTTAATGTCAAGCTAAAAGGTCTAATATTACGATGGCGATCGCCATCAAGGAATGCGATCCCCAACCGCGAGATTCACCTGCGCGACCAAATCCTCAATCCCCAATCTCAAATCTAGAATCCATGACACTCTCTCCAGAATTAATCGCTTTAGCCACATACATGGCTGGCGATTTTGACAATCGGGAACAAGCACTTGCCGAGCCGGTATGGTACGTGCATCTTCGTTTTTGGCAAAGACCAGTACCCGTTGCTCTATTTTCAGAACCCAGCATTGCCCTGTTTGCAGAACAAGCCAACATTCTGGAATTAGACAAACCATACCGTCCCCGCATCGTGCAACTGAGGCAATCACAGACAGCGCCAGGACTGCTAGAAGCTCAGTATTATATGTTCAAGGATATTGAAGCCATCAAAGGAGCTGGTCGCAACCCAGACTTACTAGGAAAAGTAAATCGGGAGGAAATCCAACTCCTTCCAGGCTGTACCCTTTCAGTTGCGGTGCAAAATTTAGGCCCCAACCGTTATCGGTTTCGGGCATCTTTGCCCGTGGGTACTCCATGCTGCTTTGCCTACGGAGGGCAAAATTACCAAGTAGACTTGGGATTTGAAGCCGCCGCCACAGAATTTCTCAGCTATGACAAGGGAATAGACCCCAAAACAGGCAAGGCTATTTGGGGAGCTCTAATGGGCCCTTTTAGATTTGTCAAGCGTCAGGATTTCGCTTCTGAGATATTGGTCTGAAGGAAGAAGTCACCCCCCACCCCCCTAGTGCCCCACCCAAGGGGGGAGGGGGGTGGGGGGATGGGTGGAAATTCAAGAACAAGGAAGAAAGATTTAGTTATCTAGGACAGAAGGCAAAAATTTACCTTCAGCCTGTTCTTCCCTTGCTGTGTTCCTGGGAGTATGGGACTCTCAATCTTCAGATTTGCTTACATCGCAACCGATGCAATATGTCCTCAACTAGCGCGAGGCACCCCCTCCAAAGCTTCTTCTTCAGTCTCAAAAATTTCAAACACAGAATCCATCATGGTGACTTCAAACACCAGTTTGGCTTCTGGATGAACATTGCAAATCCGAAAACTCCCCTTGACTTTATCCGCATCCCTCATACCAGCTACAAGTGAGGTCAGGCCAGAACTATCAATAAAGTTAACCTGACCAAGATTCACTACAACATGGCGGCTGAGTTTGGAAATACACTCTTGCAACTTGAGGCGGAATTGCCAAGCTGTTGTGATGTCCAGCCGTCCTGTCGGTGCTAAGACGATAACTGTTGTACCGTCTTGAAGCGTGTGGGTTTTTTGATCAATATGAATCACTGACCCTTCCCTCAAAATTATTATCTATCGCGGTGGTTACTTTCCCAGTAGTTTAACTCAGGTCGGTAACTACAGAGGCATCTAATTTGCCCAATCTTGTGGTTTTAAGAATTTGGAGTACAGTTCGGCTTCTGGAGAGTTGGCTTCTGGCTCAAAACAGTATTCCCAGCGTACCAAAGGCGGTAGGGACATCAGAATCGATTCAGTGCGTCCATTTGTCTGCAAACCAAAGGTCGTGCCGCGATCGTACACTAAGTTAAATTCGACATAGCGACCGCGACGGTAAAGTTGGAAATTGCGCTCGCGCTCGCCGTAGGGTGTCGAGCGACGTTTTTCAATAATTGGGACATAGGCCGGCAAAAATGCCCTACCGCAGTCCTGGACAAAGGCAAACACCGACTCCCAACTCCGATCTTCCGGCTTGCCGATTTCGTTGCTATAGGCCGCAGCCTTCCCTTTGACATTCTGGTCGCGGTAAAGGGGGCCTTTACCATTTTGGTAGTCAAAAAAGATGCCACCGACACCGCGAGTTTCTTGGCGGTGGGGGAGATAGAAATATTCATCACACCAGAGCTTAAATGCCGGATAATAGGCGGGATGGTGTTTGTCACAAGCTGCTTTCAGAGTGTTGTGAAAATGAGTAGCATCCTCAGCAAACGGGTAATAAGGAGTCAAATCGATACCACCGCCAAACCACCAAATCGGGCCCGCCTCAAAATAGCGGTAATTCAGGTGAACCGTAGGCAAATAGGGATTACGGGGGTGCAGCACTATCGAAGTGCCAGTGGCATAGAAATCGTGACCAGCCGCCTCTGGGTGCTTGGCCAAAATCAAAGCAGGCAAACTTTCGCCCCACACTTGGGAAAAATTTACTCCGCCTTGTTCAAACACATCGCCTTCGCGCATGACACGAGAACGTCCACCGCCACCTTCGGAACGCTCCCAAGCATCTTGTTTAAATTTCCCGCTGCCGTCGAGTTTTTCTAGACCTTGACAAATTTCATCTTGTATGGTCTTCATAAATTCACTGACTCTAGCTCTGGAGTCAGTGGGTGGCAAAAACGGGGAAGTCGCTGTTTTAAGAGTTGTAGAAACTGTCATCCGATTTTAGATTTAAGAATTTAAGAATTGAAGAATCGCGACCACGGCTCAATTCGGCGATTGTGACCAAATTGCTTTGAGTCGTAGCAATTCTTGCCGATCGGATGTGAGTTTCAGATTGACCGTGAGTCTCAAATCCTGTCGGCACTGTAATTATGCCACCGTTGGTCGGTAAAAGATCTCTATGAAGTTAGATTAAAAAATGGCAATAAAAATATACTGAAAGATCGACCGCAAATTACAGACCCAATTGCAGAGCTATGGTGGAGAACATAATGCCCAATACACTTGATGTTAGTTCAGTTTTAGAAATCCTGCGACCAGTCCAAGACCCCGAACTACAAAAGAGTTTGGTGGAATTGAACATGATCCGCAACATCCAAATCGACGGCGGAGTCGTCAGCTTCACCTTGGTGCTAACAACGCCAGCTTGTCCGCTGCGAGAATTTATTGTCGATGATTGCAAAAGAGCGGTCAAACAATTGCCCGGTGTCGAAACAGTAGCTGTGGAGGTGACAGCAGAAACACCGAAGCAGAAGGGAATGGTCGATCGCCAAGGCATAGAAGGCGTTAAAAATATTATCGCAATTTCCAGCGGCAAAGGTGGCGTCGGCAAAAGTACCGTAGCCGTAAACGTCGCAGTAGCCCTGGCTCAAACCGGTGCTAAAGTCGGTTTGCTAGATGCCGATATCTATGGGCCCAACGACCCGACCATGTTGGGACTCGGTGATGCAAAAGTCATGGTTCAAGAGGGAAAAAGTGGCGAAACCCTTCAACCGGCCTTCAATTATGGCGTCAAATTGGTGTCGATGGCATTTTTAATTGAGAAAGACCAGCCTGTAATTTGGCGAGGCCCGATGTTGAACGGGATCATCCGGCAGTTTCTCTACCAGGTAAATTGGGGCGATTTGGACTATCTGATTGTGGATATGCCTCCGGGTACTGGAGACGCGCAGTTGACAATGGCGCAAGCGGTGCCGATGGCCGGTGTGGTGATTGTGACTACACCCCAGACTGTCTCGTTGTTGGATTCCCGCAAAGGGTTAAAGATGTTCCAGCAGTTGGGAGTGTCGGTGTTGGGAATTGTGGAAAATATGAGCTATTTCGTGCCGCCGGATATGCCGGATAAGCAATATGATATTTTCGGTTCTGGTGGCGGGGAAAGGACGGCGGAGGAGTTGGGAGTGCCGCTGTTAGGGCGGATTCCGCTGGAAATTCCGTTGCGGGAAGGTGGCGATTCCGGTGTACCAATTGTGGTGGGACAACCGGGTTCTGCTTCGGCGAGGGAGTTGCGGGCGATCGCGGGTAGGATTGCTGGTAAAGTTTCCGTAGCAGCCTTAGCTTAAATCAGGAGACGGCAATACCTATTGGTGTCAACTTAACGTTCATTCCACAGTCCGACAGGGGTTGAAACCCCTGTCTCAAAGCGAAAGTCCTCTCAAGAGGACTGAAGAACTCATTAGTCCTCTTAAGAGGACTTTCGCTATTAGACAGGGAATTCATTCCCTGGCGGACTCGCGGGCCCACAGACGGGCTTGGCGAGCTGACAGCTTAAGTTGACACCAATGGGCACTGCCGTCTCCAAACTCGATCGCCAAAAAACGGTAAGCTATAAACAGCAAACTTAACATTCAAAAAAATATGATTTTTCCAGGTTCAGCAGTTCGAGTTAAAGATACCACCGAGATTTACTACGGCTTTCAAGGACTTGTGCAGCGAGTTACCGACGGGAAAGTCGCGGTACTATTTGAAGGCGGCAATTGGGACAAACTGATTTCATTTCGGCTGTCGCAATTAGAACTTGTGGATGCTACCGCAGGTAGAACCAAATAGTCAGTAGTCAGTAGTCATTAGTCATTAGTCATTAGTCGGTAGTTGGTTGTCATTAGCTATTATTTATGAGTATTATATCAAACTTACTTCTAATAGCTAACTGCCAACCAATTCCCAATTCCCAATTCCCAATTCCCAATTCCCAATATGCGTATAAACCTCCCCCAATTCCCAGAAAAACAGCGTCTAAACGACCATATTGGCGAAATTATTGAAACTGCAACTACAGAATTTTTAGCTCAATGTTTAGATCCAGAAGACTTGAGTTTTCCGGCGATGCCACCTTTTGGGAGTTGGGTGAAAGCGACGGATGAACAGTCGGGAAATCTAGTGATAGCAGTAGTTTATCATGCGACAACTAGCCCGATCGACACCGTGCACAGAGCACGGGCTTTGGGGATGTCGCTGCAAGAGTTGCGGGAGGAACAACCGCAGATTTTTGCGATGTTAAAGACTGAGTTTCGAGCGGCAATTGTGGGTTTTGAAACGGCTGGTGAAAGCTTGAACGGTTATGGGGCGCAACGGGGAACTATTTATCAGTATATTCCGCCAAGACCGCCGCAAATTCACCAGGCGGTTTATCGGTGCGAACCTGATGAGGTGATTGATTTTAGTGCTCAGTTGGATTTTTTGAGGACGCTGCTGGGGGTGGCTAATGCGCCGGTGGAGGCGCTGACGGCGGCGGCGATTCGGGAGATTTATCAGTTGCGAAAGCGCGATCGATCTTGGTTGGTGGAAGCGGGGAGGAGTTTGAGTGTTTTGTTGAAGGATGATTACGATCGGCTGCGGGTGATTTTGAGTCAGATTCATCCCTAGGCGACAACTCAGGTTAGTCAATTTAGCTAAGTGTCAATTAACTTGGAAAAGAAGGTGGTGGGGGAGATTGAGAGGGTCTAGAAATATAGGTAGGTTTGGGGCGACAAGCTTCTATAACTGCATTTCTAAACTGTTCTACCCGTTCAGTTTTTCTATAAAACAGAATTATATTATTTTTTGTAGTATAAATGGCTATATAGCACGGAAAGTGCGATCGAAGGCATCAGCTAATTTAGGGAATTGGCAAAGGAAGAAACGATCGCACTTAATTCAAAATGCGATCGCCTCATTGAGTCTTGCAGAGCACTACGTCTGATGTAAAAGAGCATTTTTGCCCAATCTAATCTAGAGAAACATAGCGAATCAAACTCCGCATGAGCTTGCCGAAAGTTTGGGCAGGTACAATCTGCGACCATTCTTGAACTGCTGCAAAGCGACGCAAGTAGAGCGCGCTAACAATTTTATCGATTCCCTTCTGGGAGCCAATTACCAGGATCAGCACAGGTTCCCGGTTTGGTTCAGCAGCCACAGGATTTGGCTGCAAGGTGGGCGATGCCGGGATTTCGTTGATATCTGTGGACACAAAAAGCTGTGTTTGAGTCATTGCGGTAAATTTCCTCGATCTAGTAGTTGCTAATTGTCAACTATTTTGAGTGTAACGCATTAGATGACAATCAGCAACGTTTACAGAATCGTGACTCTCTGACACAATCGGGAGCATGGGAAGAGCAGGCAAAGCCCTCAAAAAAATATTAGAGGCATACGATATCAGTCAATATCAATTGGCGGCAAAGATGGAAATCGATCGCTCAAACGTTAGCCGTTGGGTGAGTGAGGAGCGAGACCCGTCTGCCGAGGCGGTATTTGCGATTAAGCAAGCGTTGCAGACATTCAATCGGGAAGCGGCTAATGAATTCGTCAGGTTGTACCTGGGAAATGGCGAGGAAAATGGTTAAGTTCTGAATAAATTTATTGAGGCAGTTGTCAGATTATGGTGACAGTATCAATCAAAGACGAATATGTTGAAGTGTTGAGCGCTTTGGGTGATTTGCAGGCGGCTATGGATTTGGCAATCCAACGTTATACCATCGAGCAGATTACAGGGAAAGTTGCTTAACTTCGACAAAGAAATGCTCAGTATCAAGCTAAATATGGCATGGATTATCTGACTTTTAACCAGCGACTTTCTGAAGATGAAGTTTTTATCAGGAATCTTGAATCGAAGGTTAATAATTTGTGGGAGATTGATTTAGCAGATTGGGAATTTTGCTATAAGGGGATAGGAGATTGGACGCGCAAGTTACAAAATCTTTTACTTGAAACTAATAACTTAATTTCCCATTAAATGCCTAATTTATACATAAATTAGCACTTACTGGGGCCGAGAAACCGGGTTTTTTACGAAAAATATTCGTGGTAGCCGACAGATTAGGTGAAAACCCGGTTTCTTTAGTCGCAGTGAGTAAATCCTGATACAGCATATTCCATGTATATGTGGTACACATAATCTTGCGAGATGTCGTGTAAGGTGCGTCGCCCTCAAAAATCTACAAGTTCTATTCAATATCTCGTAGCGACGCACCCTACAGATTAACACTACATAACAATCAAGAGGTCATTATTTATGAATCCCCAATCTGGAACCAAATCACCCTTGGATCGTAAACCGCAAATTCCCCTAACAGAACTCCATCAAAAAATTGATGCTGGAGTTAAGATTGCTATTGCTAAAGCCATAGAAAAACACCGCAAATTAGGGGAATCAATTAGCATTTGGCAAGATGGCAAAGTAATTACTTTAACTGCCGATCAAATTCCTCCCCTGAAATTAGATAATGATAGTTAATCCTTATTTTGCCATCAAATCAGCAACAGATATTGTAGTCAAAAGATTTGGGCAACTATTTAGGATTCTGCTACTTCTTCTGGTACTCGCCGATATTTGCCATCTAAACGTTCCTGTCGCTGACGGCGATTATCAGCTTCTAACATTGCGAGGACTTCATCTAATTTTAGCGTCCAAGCATCAAGCAGGCGACAAGATTCTCGCATCCTAGCAACATTTTGCTGTCTAGTTTCTAAATCGGGTATTCTGGGCTGTTGAGTCATGGCAGATTCCAACTCCTTTTAATTTCTTGAATACTGGCTTCTGAGGCATCGGCGATCGCCTCTCCCTGCTCGATCGTGCTATACAGAAAGTCTAGCACATCGGTTGTTGCTGCGGGTTGAGATTCTGCTACCTGTTGCAAGATTCTGTGCAAACGGTTGTAGGGAATTCTCAGGCGTTCCTTGACATTATCAATTGCTTCTAACTCAGGCATTGTTTCCCCTGTCTCGCCAAATTGCTGTAAGAGGGAATATTCTGCTGCTGTTGCTGTGTCGAGAAGTGCGACTAACCGTTGTTGTAATCTGAAAATAGTGCTGATAGTTTGGTCTGGTAATTTTGCCATGAATTTTAATTTGGAGGATGACAAATTATCAGTATAATAGCACTTGCTGGAGCTCAGAAACCGGGTTTTTTACGAAAAATATTCGTGGTAGCCGACAGATTAGGTAAAAACCCGGTTTCTTTAGTCGCAGTGAGTAAATCCTGATAATATTCAGATTGAACCTAATCACTCGATCTGATAAATATAAGCATCGTCAACATAGATATGATTCACCGTGTTGTTTGTGAGTCGCTTCCCTAATAAACTTAAATTCCAATCTTTTTGCAACTTACGTAGCCCTTGAATCAATTTGTGTTTAGGACTTACTGCAACAAGATTCATCCAATTTATGTTTAATTCTGGTTGAACTTTGCCGAAAACGGAAATTATCTCTTTGTAGGTTTTGAGGGAACCTTCTTTATCAAAAACAGGAGAAGTTAGCATTAAACGCCATGTTTCTTTTTCTGGTAAGTATAGCCAGAGTGCTGAATTAACGGCAAGACCAGCTTGATTGAGAGCGTCTATTAGTCTTTTACCGTCTTGGATTTCTTGGTCTACCAATGTTGCTGTACCCATTGTAAAACTCCTTGATTGGGATCGGTTATTGCTAAGTAAATAGCGGTGGCTTCTTGTCTAGTATATTTTTGGTAACGGCTTTCTTCTGACCAGTCTTTGACTACTAACCAGTTATTTGCAAAAGCTGGATCGCTTCGCCTCGCAGTCTCTAAGGTTGGATAAAGTTGAGCAACCTTAACAAGCTTTTCCAAATCGTGAGTATAACTATCAGTAACAGTTTTCTTATCTGGAAAGTCGAACTTACTGGTTTGTTTGGCAATGCAAGCTTTTAAGCCGCATTCAATAATATAACCGCTCAGATAATAAGCCCCTGAATATTGACTATTCTTGAGAAGCACTTCGACTTCTTTAAGCCGCGTCATGGCAAGGTTTTTTAATTCCCGTCTGTTCACAAAGTTGTCATCCGAATACTTCGCTTCTATATTTTTGATATATTATCTCATAGCTGAGCTACATTTGCAACCTGGAGCTGATCCTGATGCTAAATCCGCAAATCAGTCTGTCATAATTTATTTAAACCAAAAAATCATATGTGGGTAGAGATAGCGACGCTAAATCAAGTTCCCGAATGGGATATTTTGCGAGTAAAAGTTGAGGAGACTTCACTAATTTTGAACCGTCAAGGTAGGAATGTCACTTGTTACCGCAATGCTTGTACTCATTTGGAATATCCGATTGACATGGGTAAGGTAAGTGACGGCATCATTACCTGTCCTTTTCATAAATTTCGGTACAAATTAGATACGGGTAAATGTTTGAATGCACCTGCGGATTCTCTCGAATCATATCCGATTAAGATTGAGGGCGATCGCGTTTTTGTAGAAATCAATTAGTTATATAACGAACCGCGAAGGCGCGAAGAACGCGAAGAACGGAAAGAGAAGAGAGTTTTACGACTTATTTAGACTCACGATAGAAGAGGGAAGTAAGAAAATGCCACAATAGCAATAGTTTCAGTAATTAGAGGATTTACGCACTCCGACAACGAAACCGGGTTTTTTACGAAATAGTTCGTTACACACCCTAAATTGGGTGAAAAACCCGGTTTCTGAACCCATGCGTTACACCATTTTTTCGCGCCGCTGACGGACGAAAATCGCCAAAAGTCCGATCGCGCCAAACCCCAAAAGCAGCCATTCCGCCGGTTCAGGAACCCCCGAAACATTCAAAGGATTGCTCGGTTTAGTCAACTCTTCTTTACCGGATTCTACCTTGCGTTCAAATCGATCTGTTTTCGCTTCTGCTTGTTTTAGCTGCTCTCTTTGGTCATCATTCACTAACACAATCATGGAAGAATAAGGTGTCACTACATTAAAGGTTTTTGCCAGGGAGTGCATCGCATCCAATTGAGTCAATTGATTGGAAGTTTTCTGTTTGCTAAGTGCCGTAATTAATTGTCGCGCTGCTATAGGTTTAAAACCTTCATTTTTGTCATCTTTTAATTCTGTAGCAGCCGCAGATTGCAGAGTCTTGTCCGATTTCGGCTTTTTGGTATAACTCCAAGCATAGCCATCAACAACGCTAACTATAGAATCGCCCGATGCTGCTGTCGTCGCTACTCGCTGCATCGCCTCTTTAATATCAGTAGCAACCCCGCCACCGCTATCTTGAATCACCTTTAAAGTAGCGTCGTCATAACCCGGTGGTAAACCTCCCAAATGCACTGTCCACAACGGTGCAGCCATGGAAACGGTGTTTTTGCGATCGTCTGATAATTCGTAACTATGCCGATCGCTCACCAAGAATACACTATCATAAGTGCGATCGCCACGCAACTGAGCAAACTGTTGCAAAATATCCTTCAATTGAATCGAACCATAAAAGGTTAACTTTTCTACATTAAAAGTGCGTAAATTTTCTACCAACTTCGGGGACATACCGGCCGCACTCGACACATATAAATCCACATTATTTGTGGTTAAAATATTCTTTTTTAACCACTCAAAATTATCCTTAAGTTCTTTAGTTTCCGTCGCCATACTGCGAGAAGTATCCAGCACCAAGGCTAATTTTTTCACCTGTGGCAAAAAGTAATTTACATCAATCAGTGGCTGAGCAAAAATAGTATTTTCTTCCGGCAAATTCGCTAGGTGTGGTATAATTTCTGGCGGTGCAACTGCGGGCAAAAATGCTGGAAGCCAAATTTCTTTTGCCTCTTTTGCATTGTAGTTTACCTGTTTCCCCGCCATAGTGCGACGAGTCTTTTTGTCCCAAAAAATGTTGCGTTTTTCAGCTAAATTCGGCATAGCCCAACCCTGTGCTTGTCGCATCACTTTGTAAGTTAGCCACAGGTGCATTTCCGTGGGCCCGTCAGTTTGTCTAAATTCTCGTTTAGCAGGGATGGGAAAAGCCCGCAAGCGATATTGTTTCGGACCAATTTGTTCTAGCAAAGCCGGATCGACATTTTCTCTCACTTGCTGGTTGTAGACTTGCTGTGCGGCACCTCGTGGCGATACAGTAAATGGAAAACGTTTTTTCAAATCCCCAGTATCACCAAGCCAAATTCCTGTTACTGCGGCGCTTTCTGGCAGCGAAAAGTAGTAAAATACTTCTTGCAAGTTGGGTGTTTGATTTTTGTAAACTTCGTAGAGTTGAATATCAGCCCAATCACCATGTTCTTTCACTGTTACTTCTTGGGATTGCAACCATACTTTTTCTTGATTGACATTCAGCAAACCTGCTTTAGCTTCTTCCCGATTTGAGGTGGATTGTACGGCGTGTTTGACTGCTTCGGCATCACCTTTTTGCAATTCGGTATCAAAGAATTCACCGTAGAGTTTTTCGGCTTTCTTCACATCTGCCTCAGAGCCTTGATACAAAAAGGGAGACATTAGAAAATTATAGCTGTTCTGGACAGCCTGAGCCGCACCTTTATTCAAATTTAAAGTGTTTTTGTACATCTCATAAATGTGGTTATTTTCTTCCACTGTGCTGAGATATCGGTAAGGGGATAAATAAGCATTGACTAAGCCCGCTCGAATCCTATCAGATTTAGCTAATATAGTTTGCCTGCTGCTCTCATTAATCGGTGGAGTCGCCAGCATTTTCAGTGCTTGAATTTGTGGCTGTTGCTGCAAAGTTGCAAAAATAGCTACCCATGTTGCGATTACTGCTAAGCTTCCGAAAATTGCCTGATTTTTACCATATTGAGTAGCAAAGCTCCGAAAAATTTTGTAACCTGACTGAAGATATAGAAATCCGTAAAGTGAAGGCATTACCACGAATAAGCTGGAGGTAAACCCAAACATAATTAAGGAGAATGGCAGCCACCAAATTATAGATAATGAACTGTATTTCAAAGATTCTATAAGTGGTTGCACCCAAGCAAAACTCAAAAATCCCACGATGGTCACAATGGCGACAGGTAAAGCGTAAAACATTAGCAACGTGGCAGCCCAAGTACCAACCAACAGCATTAAACTATGAAATGCTAATTGAATAGATGCACTGTTTTTATGTCCAATTAAGCTAGTTAAGAAAAACTGCTTTTCATGGAATTTTTTCCAGACTAATTCAGATTCAGTATTTTCTGTTTTCCCCAGATATCCGTACAGGATTTCAACTAAAAATGCTCCTATACATAAGGCTATAGTAGCGATGATTTGAGAACTGGCTGGAGTAAGTTGCCGCAGCAGGAATAAGCGGATTAAGCAGAGCAAAAATAGCGGTGCTTCAACTCCGTAAAACAGGCGCATTAGCTGCAATGGTTGCTTCCTCAAATACCTGGCTCCGATTATGGTAGATACTGTAGGTACTGCGACCATTGCTGTTAGGGTTAAGGCAAATTCCAGGGGGATAATTCCATCAATGGTGGCTTGAATTAATGGTATTCCCACATAGGGTAAAATCCCCAAATAAACAATTGATAGAAATGTGAGATTCCACAGCCAGAATATTGACTGAAAGATTATATTAAGTGCCAGTTTGAATCTTTTCATTTTTTCATCCTTTTAAGCTAAGATTGACTGCATTATGGATAGAGGTAACGAAGTCTTGTATTTCAGAACTTTCGGGGTTCACAAGATTATCAAATAGAATTGAAACTAGCACCCAAGTTTGATTTTTATGACGAATATCGCTGCTGATACGTGACAAGAAATTATCTGTTGTTCCTTGGGTGGATTGGAGCCAGTAGGTGGCGGATAGTTGGTTGTTTTTGAGAGACAGCCAGCGCGCTAATATAGTAGATGTTAGCTGTTTTCTTTCGATGCGATCGACTGGAATTCCGCTAGCAAAAAAACATAACTCCGGTGCGTGATAAGTTTGCCAAGATGTGCTAGCGACTGTGAGCATAGAACCACGCAAATTGCCTGAGACAAATCTGATTTTTCCTGTCTTTGTTTCGGGGTAATTACCAAAGAATTCTTGTTCGCTGGGGTTGAGTGCGATCGACTCTGATACAATTTGTGGTGGGATGTTCAGGGGCGCGATCGCCACTTTTGCACTTTCCACATGATATGATTGAGCGATAATCGCCAAAACCCCGACTATTCCAATTACTCCGAGTTTAGCCAAAGGCTGATTTATGAATATTTCTGAGTTGTCTTTTGTGGCAAGGTTACTTGGTTGTAATTCTGGAAATTTAGGGATTTTTTGCAACATCAGCCAAGTGAAAAAACAAGCAGAAATTAATCCCACAATCCCCAAAGGTACGTGCAGAATTTCAGCATACATTGGCTGTTTGAAAACTTGGGCAACTAGCACTAGCACTGCAACTCGCGCCGCATTAGCAGAAACTAACATTAAGAAGTTAGTGGCGCATAATGCCAGCCATTTTAAGCCTAATTTGCGACTTTCGATCCAGGTCGCAGCCAATAAAAAAAGTGTCCCAACAAATAAGGTTTTAATGCCGCTACAAGGTACGTCAACATGGGCGATGCCATTTTCTAAAACGATGATATCGTAGGAAGAAATAGCTCCGATTTGCAAAGCAGAAAGCAATTGTTCTACTACCTGAGCCGTGAGCACTCGCGCTGGTAAACCCAAACCGCTATTTAACTGACTGTTGAATGGTAAAATACAAGCCAATAAGCCTGCAACTGGCAAGTTTTTTTGCCAAAAGTAGGGTTCACAGAACAAGCCGTACAATCCGTAGGTTCCTAGGATAAACAGCAGTACGGTGAGTTGTTTGATATCAATTATGGACTGAAGTGCGATCGAGCAAATGCCGGCCCCCAACATCAGCAGCAGGGGATAGCGCCTCAAAACAAATTTTGGCATCGATGGGCGCGATCGTCCCGAAGTTCCAATCGATCGCACGACTAATGCTACAATCAATAAACCAATTAGTATCTTGTAGAGAGTTGGTATCTCGACCAACGAGGATAACAGCCACTTAACAGCCGAGATGTTGGCTAAAAACCAAGTGAGTGCGAGCACAGAAGGAGCTAGCAAAACCAAATTAACCGCAGGATGGGGACTGACAGAATCTGGGATACCAGAATCAGGAATCTTGGTGCGCTGCATGATACCGCTTGACATTCACGTTAGTGACATCTTAGCTCAGCAAAATTGGTAATGCCTAGACTTGTAATTTAAGTTTTGTCAAGCTTCTGTTTTCTCTACAGAGAAGCTAGAGTTATAATAATTTTAAGGGAGATAAAGGGAAGATAACAATGAGCGAAAAAAGTCCAGGATACAAAATTCTTAGTGATAACCGACAAGCGCGGCATCTCTATGAAATTATAGATACATATCAAGTGGGAATCGAGTTGAAGGGAACCGAAGTCAAATCAATTCGGGAAGGTAAAGCTAATTTGCGGGATGGATATGCTTTAGTCCGCAATGGTGAACTGTGGCTGATTAACGTTCATATTTCCCCTTGGAGAAGTGCTAGCAACTATTTTAATCACGAACCGCGTCGCACCCGCAAACTGCTGATGCACAAGCAGGAAATCCGTAAATTAATTGGTAAAGTGGAAGAAAAAGGTTTGACTTTAGTACCGTTAAAAATGTATTTGAAAGGCGGATGGGTAAAACTTGATATCGGTTTGGGGAAAGGCAAAAAACTGTTTGACAAGCGGGAAGATATGAAGAAACGCGACGACAAGCGGGATATGGAACGCGCGATGAAGCAGTTTTAATTATAACCGAAGGAAGAAGGAAGAAGTCACCCCCCCAAGGCTGGGCTGTTTCATCATTTTGTAGGGGCGGTGCCCCCGTGCCCGCCCCAATCTCACCAAACAACTACAAAATCGTGGATGGTGCGTGCCTACCCCCTCCACCGACCATTTTCCGTCATTTCAGAGATTGGGGCAACCACGGGGGGATTGCCCCTACAAGAGAATGAAACAGCCCTGGGCACGGCCCCTACAAAGAATGAAACAGCCCAGCCCCAAGGGGGGAATGGGGGAAATTGAGGAATAAGGAAGAAAGCCTAGGTGTCAACTTAAGTCTAAAAGCCTTGGTATCTCTCGTTCATAGCCAAGTCTATTGACACTCTCAGCTCTAAAGAGACTGAGATTCTGCTGACAGGGGTTTAACCGTAGGACTTGCCCACAGTTTAATCCTCGCTACGGTTGTCAAAGACCGTCTACCCACTCTGCTTAGATCTAAACCTAAGTTGGAGGCTACTTTTCTCAAGATATTTGCTGCACCATTTAGGTCTGCATTCACTCTTGAGCCATCACCGGACTGATATAAACCACGTTTAACACGCTTACCTGATGCTTTCCACCCTTCTGGTTTTTCGCCATACTTGGGTAGGGAGTCGCCATCAAGAAAACTTGCCTTAGACGTATAGGCTTCTTCGGTCGTTTCAAATGTAAGTCCATTCACATCGCAAAGCTGTTGGATACGGTCTTTCAGCTTTGCTAAAGGCATCTGAACAAATTTTTGGTTGTTCACTCTTCCTATATTGGAATTGACTTTGAATCCCTCATTCCATCCGCAAACAATTGTCCCGATACCATGTTTAATACAATGGTCAACAATCAATTTTGCAGCTTTATTTACGCCATCCCTCATCTGATGGTTGCGCTTACGAGTCACTCTATCAAGCCACGAATCCCAGTGGTCCGAAGACTTTCCTTCTTTCCGGGTAGAGACTCGCTTATTCCAAAGTTGATTCATAGCCTTCATATTGAAAGCGTCAATCAAGAAGGAATTACCTTTGGTATCCACACAAGCCGCCATGTTTGCAGAAGTCCCTAAGTCAATGCCTAGGGCTTCTGAAGGGTCTACATCGGCTTGCTGAGTTGGGACTTCATAGCTGCATTCAAGGTAGAATGCACCGTTCTTTGGAAGAATCGTAAATTCTTTCACTTTTGACATCTCAATATTAGAGATAGTAGGCAGAAAGAACTCTTTCACCTTGAACCATCGGGAAACTGTAAGCCCCAAACTGAATCTAAGTTGACCATCTTTAAGCAAAGGTTTTTGACCACCGCTATTGGGATATGCAACTTTGAAGAGCTTGGAACCTTCAAGATACCCCGGAGGTTTAGGTCGAAAGTGCAACTGACCTTTAGAGTGCAAACCGCGAAGTTCTTTAAAGGATTTCCAAGACTCAATTACAGATCTAAGGGTTTGCTGCATAGGAGTAGACGGCATACTCTGAGCCGTTTGAGTCTTGGAAACAGTGGGTTCAAAATCAAGGTCATATTTCCCGGTCATCATCTTCCCAGTCTTGAAAAAAGTCTGACGAGAAAAATAGACACCGCTGTTGTAGACCTTACCTGATTGCTCACAGAGGTATTGCAAGATTGCTTTCGTCTCTGGGTCAGGATTCAAGAGAACTTGCTGAACTCCCATCTTTTTCTTTGTTTTTGCCATTGATTCGACCTTCAATGTGTTGTATTCTTATATGGTATACCATAAATCACAAGGTTTCAATAGCAAAATGAAGAAAGGTGGAAATCCTAATCTCGGATGGAAGGCAGACAAGGGAATTGCCTACGCTAGAACCCCTGTCCAACTTAAGGTTATGCCGGGTGTCCGAGAGCGATTGATGACTGTAGATGACTGGCAGAACAAAGTTAGAAGGTTTATTGATGAACTGTTGGCAGAACAAGGGGACTAAAGTCCCGCGAGTCGCTTCCCTCCCAGGTCTGAAGACGCTGGGCTTCCCGCATACCGAGGTCTTTCTGTGATTGATTTTCTGCAACTCTCCTGATAGTCCCTCCGAACCCATGAAGGATTAATCTATGGTCGCATACATATACGTAGTGTCAACATTACGCCATATGGCAAATTAAATATCTCTCTAGTTCCGAGTTAAAATATGCTAAACACAAAACCATTAGCTAACATTTCTAATGCTATAAAACAGCCGCCTAAAAAGCATCATAACTCTAAGTGGGCTGCTTTGCTCTTAATGCTGACAGTAGGGTTTGGTGGCTGGCAAATAGGGTTGCCGGAACTCGCATCCCTTTTTAATAATAGAGGATTTGAAAACTATAAGGCCGATAGATTGGCTGATACTCAAGAATCCTATCAATTAGCCCTGTCTCTAGATCCCAAAAACAGAACTGCTCTTTATAATTTAGGATGGCTGTGCGAAGAGGTACAGGATTTGGGATGTGCGCGAGGAAAATATCGCGAAGCTGCTAAATTGGGTTTGCCTGCTGCTTACAGTAACCTAGCGCGGTTATATATTCTTCACGATAAAAACTATCCTGCTGCTGTTCATTTGCTTTTGCAAGGTTTAAAATTAGCTAAGGACGATCAAGTCAAATATTCTTTGCTCAAAAACTTGGGTTGGGCTCGCTTGAAACAGGCTCGATATCCAGAAGCGCTGCAACATCTGGATGCAGCGAGCAAGATAGATAGCGAAAGAGCGGCTACTTACTGTTTAAAAGCACAAGTTCTAGAAGGGATGCAAAAGACGAAAGAAGCTCAACCTTTGTGGAAAATTTGTCTTAAGTATGCGGATTCTCAAGAATTGGATGAGGATATATGGATAGGAATGGCACGTCAAAGCTTAAAAGAGGAAAAAACAAAGAAATGAAACCTACTGTTTTGATTTCATCAACAATACTGGCAATTATAACTCTACTGGAGTTAAGTCCAGCTTCTAAAGCACTGCCCAGTCCTGTGACTGCTAAGTCCACGGTTAATCACGAAGTTGAGTTGTTTACGTCGAGTTATTCGAGGCGGCCTTGTAAGGATACTGATGGTGGGCAATACGTGTGTCCCAGACTAATTATACCCCTGGATAGTGCAGAATAAAAGTTAGTTTCAAACAGTTTTTTTTAGGTGTGTACTTTGAATTTTATATCAACAGGTATGTAGTATGAGGTAGTATGGAATATTGTCTGTGGGTACTTTACTAAATAGTTAAGCAAACCTCAAAAACATAATACCGAGAGCCCTGACTTCTTAAAAAAGTCGGGGCTTTAACATAAATACGGAAGGCATTAGCAGCTCGATCTAAATCAGGCTCTTCTAAGCACCATTGACTTGTCGGTCTGACTATCGGGACACAGGGATAATATATCCGATCGCTCACAACTTTTGGCGATCGCTTGACAGTTTCTTTTACCCATAACGGGCGTGCGGCGCCCGTGGAACGCTCTAAAGAGGACTGAAGAGAAGAATTTTCAACTCATTAGTCCTCTTTGAGAGGACTGTCTTCTATTAGACAGGGGTTTCAACCCCTGTCGGACTCGCGGGATGACCAACGAACTTGGCGGGCTGACAGCTTAAGTTGACACCAATGGCCCATTCCCGATTCCCCATTCCCGATTCCCCATTCCCGATTCCCCATTCCCGATTCCCGATTCCCAATTCCCGATTCCCAATTCCCGATTCCCAATTCCCGATTCCCCATTCCCGATTCCCCATTCCCCATTCCCAAAAGCTTAATCGGCTTCATCTAAGTGTTCCGCCACGGCATTATAAAGTTCCAAAACATGGCGATCGAGTAAACTATAAAAAACCTGTCTCCCCACCTTGCGATAACGTACCAATCGCATCGCCCGCAACGCCCGCAACTGGTGGGACACAGCCGATTCGCTCATCCCCAAAGTTGTCGCCAAATCACACACGCAGAGTTCTTGTTTTGCCAAAACAGACAACAGCCGCAGGCGGTTCGCATCTCCCAAAAGACTGAAAAACTCTGCCATGCGCTGAGCTTTGGCGGTGTCGAGAATTTGGGTTTGAATATCCTGGACTCGCAAACTGTCAACTAGGTGCGGTCGATCGCAGATTGGTGTATCATTTTGGGCGATCGGTCCATTTACCGCCCCATTCACAGCAGAGTTAGATAACATTCTTTCAAGATTTATTTTGGTTCTCATTGTCATTTTAATGCGATTTGAGATTTGAGGATTTCTACATAGTCCCTCAGCCCACTTTCAAAAATATTTCCTATCCCCTTGACTTATCTCTGAATATGTGTTCATATATAAATATAAACAAACCAACCTACCACGAAAAAACACTATGACCACTGCAACCCAAACAAAATGTGCCTGTCCATCTTGCTTGTGCACTGTCAACCTGAGTGCAGCCATTGAAAAAGACGGCAAACAATACTGTTCCACTGCTTGCGCCGACGGACACCCCAACGGCAGTGGCTGTGGCCACACAGGCTGCGACTGCCACAAGTAAGTGCTGAGCTTGCACAGAAGTTAAGAAAAACCTGTAAACTATATCAAAAGGGAGTTGCGGTATCCGCAGCTCCCAATTTTGTTTAAACAAGGTTAAAGAAAAGTTAAAATTAGGGTAAAATTAGGTTAAAATTAGATTAATAAAGATAAGTACAAGGCAAAATCAAGCAATTGCTACTTGCGCCCTACAATGGAAGCAAGCGATCGCCATTACAAACAGGAATTAGGAGGGGGGCAATGACCGAGCGGGAAGACTTTTTACATCCTCGCCATCGCTACTACGGCGATTTTACGCCAGAAAACTTGGCGTTCAATGCCAACTTGCAAGAGTTTGCTCAAAAAATAACTTACATTTGTTCCCTGGAAACAGGGGGCAAAATTAGCGCTGAGAAAGCTTATAAAGATATTAAAGCGCTGTGGAAAGAATTAAAATTATCCAAGAAACAATTGGGCATAGGGCAAAAACCTCCCAGTACCGATGAGCAATCCTAGGTAATATCGTTTCCGGCTGCATCGGAATGATTTAACCTTACTAGAACGCAGAGAACACAGAGGGAGATAAGAGAGATGAATACAGGACGATGTTACCGGATTTGATATAAGCCAGTTCCTAGGGTGGCAATTGATAAGGTGCGTCACTTCCCGAACCCCTAAAAATTGTTCCAAAAACTCTCCTGACGCACCCTAGGTACTTCATTTACGCCTCAGAAACAACCGAAAATCCATCAAGGAGTGCAATTTCCCCCAAGCCCAGAAACAATCGCACAAGTATTACTTTTCAGCATCCCCTCATAGGTATCAGCGCCGCTACCAGGGGCACCCAACTCGTCGCTGTAGAGTTCCTTGTCGGAAATTTTGACATTAGCCTCCCTCGCCACAGTCTCCATCAACTTGGGATTAGTCGTACTTTCCACAAAAATTGTCGGTACTCCCGCCCTCTTAATTTCTGATGACAGTTCGGCGATTCTAGCTGCTGTGGGCTGTTCTTCTGTAGTCACTCCCTGCAAAGCTCCAGCTACCTCGAAACCGTAAGCATTAGCATAGTAACTCAGAGCATCGTGAGTAGTGACTAACTTGCGTTTAGCTTGGGGAATCGTCGCAATTTGAGCTTGAATCCAAGTATCTAATTTTTGTAAATCTGCTATTAATTTGGCGGAATTTGTAGTATAAATCTCAGCGTTATTAGGAGCAACTTTTTTTAATTCATCGCGAATTACTTCCACCATCCGAATGCCATTTTGAGGATTATGCCAAACATGAGGGTCAGGAACTTTTTCC
Organism: Microcoleus sp.; assembly: GCF_041354475.1. Lineage (NCBI taxonomy): Bacteria > Bacillati > Cyanobacteriota > Cyanophyceae > Oscillatoriales > Microcoleaceae > Microcoleus > Microcoleus sp. The sequence goes on along the minus strand of NZ_JBGJZU010000010.1, from coordinate 84,854 downwards.
CCTGCTTCATGGGGTTTGGCTGCGGTTTTGTGTTCTGCTTCGTGCTCGTGTTCGCCCATGAGTGGTTTGGGCACTGCGAGTTGGTGGACGGCGATTTTGGGCGCAGAATTGGTAGTAGATTGGATCAGTTTAATGATACTTGGTTCGTGGTCGTAACCTGCGTATAAAATCAGATTGCCCGTTTCAATGGCCTTACGGTCTTCGGGCTTGGTTTGATAGGCGTGGGGGTCATCTCCGGGTTTAATTAAACAAATAGTGTCGATCGAACTTGCGGCAATTTCTTTAGTGATGTCGCAAATAACACCAGTAGTGGCCACTACTTTTGGCAAATTGGTCGCCCGACTCTCAGGTACGGGATTGCTGGCTTGGGGCCTTTCACTGCATCCAACTAATCCTAGCGCGATCGCCAAAACCGCCACAACGCTGACTCGGCTGGTTTTGTCCGTCAACTTCTGGAACATAAGACTTCAGAAACGATAATCATTATTGGTTTTTTGAGTTATTCTATTGTAGTAGCTGGAAACAAGAATCGTTCTCAAAATCTCAAATTATGCTAGAAGTTCAAGACTTGGCTGTTAATTATCGAGGAATTTCGGCCCTGAACAACATCAATTTCCATTTAGCATCAGGACAGTTAACGGGAGTCTTCGGGCCCAACGGGGCGGGGAAAAGCACGATGGTGAAAGCTATGTTGGGATTGATTCCAGCCTGTCGGGGTAGGGTAACATATGAGGGGCGGTTGTTGAAGGAACAGTTGGGGCGGGTGGCTTATGTGCCGCAGCGATCGCAAATTGACTGGGATTATCCGATTACGGTGTGGAATGCGGTGATGATGGCGCGCACAGTCCAGACTGGTTGGTTTCGCAGTCCCTCCCGTCAGTCGCAGGAATTGGTGAAAACTGCTTTGTTGCGGGTGGGAATGTGGGATTTGCGCGATCGGCAAATTGGCGAACTTTCAGGGGGTCAGCAGCAGCGAATTTTCTTAGCAAGGGCGATCGCCCAACAGGCCGATTTATTCTTCTTTGATGAGCCTTTTAATGCCATTGACAAAGCAACAGAAGAGATTGTTTTTGATATTTTTGCTGAACTCAAAGCCGCCAATAAAACTTTGCTAGTAATTAGTCACGATTTAGGAGAAAATTTAAAAAAGTATGATAATTTATTGTTGTTGAACAAACAGTTAATTGCGATAGGTTCCTGTAAAGAAGTGCTGACAGTGGCTAATATTCATAAAGCCTATGGTTATGATTTAAGTTTAGTTTCGGTTTGAGGTCGATGAAAATTTATTTTTACCTGTAAAATTCATCGTAGCACGGGCATCCTGCCTGTGCAGGGTTGGGCTATATATTATGGCTGCATTGTTTCCTGCTGCGTTGTTCCTTGTCCTATAAATGTTAAACTTACTAATTGAGCCTTTGAAATTTGAGTTTATGCGTAATGCGATCGCGATCGGCGTATTACTAGGAATACTCTGCGCGGTGGTCGGCTCCTATTTAATTGTACAGCAAATGGGCATGATGGTTGACATGATTGCCCATTCCGTGCTAGCTGGATTACCCGTAGCTTTTGCTTTGGGTTTCAATATCGCGATCGGCGCTTTTATATCAGGGATAATCAGTGCTGGGATCATGGTTTGGATTCAGTCACAATCCCGAATCAAAATAGATGCAATTATGGCATTAATTTTGTCTACGTTTTTAGCAATCAGCATCACGCTGATTAGTTTGTTGCGAACCACCAAGTTAGACCTGGACGGTTTTTTATTTGGCAATATTTTATCCGTTGCACCAGCCGACGTGCAACAAACTTTTGTCACCACCTTGATAATTTTGGTGGCGGTGAAAATTTGTTATAAGGAACTGCTGTTTTATACCTTTGACCCCCTGGGTTCTCAGGCCAGCGGTTTGCCTGTAAACTGGATTTATTTAGGGATGATTTCAGCGATTACCTTGACGATTGTTGCGAGTTTGCAAACCGTGGGGGCGCTGTTGGTGATTGCGCTGTTAATCGGGCCGGGAATTACTGCGTATTTGTTGGTGAAAGAGTTACATTTAATGATGGGATTGGGCGCAATTATTGGGATTACAGCTAGTGTGACTGGTATGTATCTCAGCTATTATTTGAATATGCCGTCCGGGGCGGCGATCGTGTTGGTTATTTTTGGGTTATTTTTGCTAGCTTTTTTGTTAAGTCCCAGTCAAGGAATTTTGACCAGAAAGAGAGCAAATTAATATAGCAATCCTAAATCATTTGTGAATTTCTTACTCCCTCCCCTTAATAAGGGGAGGGTTGGGGTGGGGTAAAAAACTTTACAACTCCTGCAAGGACTGCTATAGTAACGATCTAGTTTATTAAGGCGCTTGCTGCTTAGGCCAAGTAAAGCGAAAGGTTGCCCCTTCACCTTCTGCCGATTCCAAGGAAATAATTCCACCTTGATTTTCCACAATTTTCTTAACCAGGGACAAACCAATACCAGTATTTTCTACTCGATCGCGAGCTTCCAAAGTCTGAAAAATTACAAAAACTTTCTCGTGATACTGAGCCGCAATTCCCTGGCCGTCATCTGCTACAGCAAATTTATAAAAATCACCGATGTCTTCCACAGAGATGGTGATATGACCGGTGGGACTTCTGTGATGTTTGATGGCGTTGCTAATTAAATTAGAAAAAACCTGTTGCAAGAGCAGTCTTTGGGCTACAAAAGTTGGCATTCCTGGTTGCACTTCCACCACAAATTCCGGTGGGGGTGCTAGGGAATCAATTATTTCTGCTAATAACTTATCTACTTTCACTGTTTCGGAAGCCACTTGCATCCGTCCGACGCGGGAATATTGCAGCAGTCCTTCAATCAAACCTTCCATTCTGTGCACTCTGCCGCGCAGTAGGTTCATTTGGTTTAGAGTATCCTCTGTCATCGAGTCGCTGAGGTCTTCTTCTATCCAACTGCTGAGATTGGCGATCGCCCGCAATGGCGCTTTCAAATCGTGAGAAACTACATAGGCAAACTGGTCTAGTTCTTCATTCTGCTTTCTTAAATCCTGACTGAATTTAGCTAGGGTGTCCGCCATCCACCTCAATTCTTCTGTTTGCAGGCGCGAAAATTCCTCAGCTTGTTTGCGTGCCATAATATTTTCTACAGCACCCATTAAATATTTATTGCCATTTTGTTCTTGCAGCAGGGAAACACTTAAGTTTGCCCAAATCAACTCTCCATTTTTACCGATATAGCGCTTTTCCATAGAGTAAGTTTCAATTTCTCCTGCTAATAACCGTTGCAAATGATGCAGTTCTGGTTCCAAATCTTCGGGACAAGTAATTTCTTTAAAATTTTTCTCGGTCAGTTCGGTTCGACTGTAACCCAAAATTTCGCAAAGTTTTTGATTGACTAGCAGCAACTTGCCTTCGAGATTTGCTTGGGCCATCCCAACGGCGGCTTGCTCGAAGGTGGCGCGAAACCGCGAGGCGCTTTCGGAAGCGGCAATTTCGGACAATTTGCGATCGCTAATATCGTTGCTAATTTCCAAAATAGCCTGGGGTTCGCCTTCTTCATCCCGCTGCAAAGTCCAGCGACTTGCTACGGTGATTTTTGTGCCATCTCGCTTACTACGCACCAGTTCACCTTGCCAATCTCCTGTAGAGAAAAACTGCTCTTGAATTGACTCAGCCGTTTGAGGCAATTCTGTTTGCAAAAGTTCATGAATATTTTTTCCCATTGCTTCGGAATTGCGCCACCCGTAGAGTCGCTTCGCCCCATGGTTCCAATAAGAGATTTTGCCCTTCAAGTCCAGTAGGGCGATCGTATCGTTGGCTAAATCAAGCATTTGTGCTTGCTTGCGTAGAGTTTCTTCAGCTTGTTTTCTGGGTCCAAAATCGCGACAAATTGCAATAAACAAACGTTGATTTTTCAACTGCATTTCGCTGATTGCCACTTCCATTGGAAAAATTTTTCCGTCCCCGCGCATTCCGGTAGTTTCTTGCTGATAAACATTTAGTTTAGTACCAGGATTTAGCAAAAAATATTCAATGGAATAATCGCCAGCGCTTTTGTTTGGTAGAGGTTTAGCAAGCAGTTTTCGGAGATTTGAGCCAATTATGCGATCGGCACTCCAGCCAAAAATCCGTTCAGCAGCAGCATTAAAAGACTCAATAGTGCCGGATTCGTCCAAAGTAATAATGCCGTCCGCTGCATGATCGACTACAGCTTGAATGCGAGTTTTACTCTCTTGCAAACTCACTTCCCGGTGGTTCAATTCTTTCTCTAAACTATCAAATAAATACCAAGAAGCTGCGGCACCCAAAAAGCCCACCACTAAAGCCGTAAATTGGACGTAATTAGTGAGACTCACCCACTGCTGCATTTGTGGGTCTAGAAAGTTCTTGTAGGCATCACCTGCGTCTGTAAAGGCATCAATTTTTTCCCGCACCCTATCCATCTTGAATTTGCCTTCAGTGAATGCCTGAGTAATTTTCGGAGACTGGGGTTTGATGTCTGAATTGTCAATCTGGTTTAGAGTCTGTTCCAAAAAATCTATTTGCTGTTCCGTGATTTTTTTAATTTCGGCAAATCGCTGACTTTGAATTGGATTTTTTTTAGTGAGAGTTTTGAGTTCAGAAAGTTGTTCAGGCAAATTTTTTTTTGCTTCAAAATAGGGTGATAAAAATGCCCGCCGCTTGGTTAGCCCGTAACCTCGAAGACCAGTTTCCGCATCCACCACTGTTTTTAACAAACGGTTTGTTTGCTGAAGCATTTCCTTATTGCTATCTAGTTCCTTTCTTGTTTGTATCGCTCTGTTTCGCAGTCCTGCTATGACGATCAGCGAAGCAAACAGACAAATTACGGGGATAGCTACGATGACTGTTCCCCGCTGGCGAATGGGTCGGTCTTTCCATACAACTTGTAAGAAGCGATCTAGCGAATCCTTCATGAATAGTTATCTAGACAGCGGGGGTTACAGAATGTATGTTGCAGTATATCACTTTTTGACAATTTCTGCTAATTTTTGATTTATGCTCTGAAGCAAATACTTTTGAGATAGGTAGAGAAAATTAGGTTATATCGGCAATAATTCAACGTTTAACTAATAACTAGCATCAACCTTTGCTTTCAATTGTACAGTAAAAGTTGAGCCTACACCTAACTCGCTCTCAATGGTGATATCACCTCCCATCATCTGGCAAAACAGACGGCTAATTGCCAATCCTAAACCAGTTCCTCCATACTTGCGAGTGGTAGAAGCGTCTCCTTGAATAAAAGGTTCAAATAAACCCTCTTGTTGTTGAGGAGACATTCCAATTCCTGTATCTGCTACCCGCAAATAAATCCATTCAGTGCCGTCTGTTAATTCGCGAGTTGCGCTGATGACTACGGTTCCCTCTTGCGTAAACTTGAGGGCATTGGAGAGTAAATTAAACAAAATTTGCCGCACTTTAGTCAAGTCAGCATACATTACTCCCAAATCAGGAGAGGAACAAACTTGTAATTGATTGCGATTCTTTTCAACCAAAGGATACAAAGTTGCTACTACTTCTTCTACTAAATTACCTAGGTGAAAATCTTCTAAATAAAGCTCCATTCTCCCAGCTTCTATCTTAGAAAGGTCGAGAATATCATTAATTAAATTGAGTAAATGTTTACCTGCGGTCTGAATTTTTTGAGTGTCGGGAATTAAGCCCTCGAACCCTGCTTCTAATGCTTCTTCTTCTAGGATTTCGCTGTAACCGATAATGGCGTTGAGGGGTGTGCGCAGTTCGTGGCTCATGTTGGCTAAAAAAGTGCTTTTAGCTCTGGAAGCTGCTTCGGCTTTGTGCAATGCTTCTTGTAAAGCTATTTCGGCTCTTTTGCGCTCGGCAATTTCGATGCGGAGGAGTTTATTGGCGGCGGTGAGTTGAGCAGTGCGTTGCTCGACAGTGATTTCTAGTTCCGACTTGGCTTTGGAGAGGGCTTCTTGGGCTCGCTGGCGTTCAAATCCTTCGATCGCCAGTGCGACTAAATTTGCCAAAGAATCGGCGAAGGTTCGTTCTTCCAAGGCCCATTGGCGGGGTGCTCCGATATGTTCCAGAGACAGGATGCCGACGATCTGGCCACCGAGCCTAATGGCTACATTTAAGATGGATGAATTGGGAGTGCTTTCCTTGCTGAGGATTGGGGTATGTTCTGTTTCTAAAGATAATGTTGTTACAGGATTTTGAGTTGTCAATGCTGAGTCTAAAGGATTGGAGGATGGACTGTTTTCGCTGCCGGCATCGCCTTCCTCATCTAAATTGGAAACTTTTATATGGTTTTTTGTACGATTCAAATGGCTTTTACTGGTCCGATCGTACAAATCGAGACAAACTAATTTGAGGTTTTGGGTTGTCAACTTAGAATGATAGACCTGATGCTCTGCTGGGAGATCGATCGCCTCTGGATTGATGACCCAACTTTGGTTGTGGGCGATCGCTCTAGCAGCCAAATTTGCCTGAGTATCTGTGGCGTAGCGAGTTCCAAATCTGACATGATTGTACAGCCAAACGCTCACTTTTTCCACATCCAAAGTGCGCGCTGCCGCCTCGGTAATTTCTCGAACTCCCAAATTCAGCGCCCCGTTGTTGATCGTCCTCTGCCTACCTAGCTGCAACAGGGCCAGACTTTGGCGGCGCAGTCGTTGTTCGCTCTCTTGGAGTGCTTGTTCTGCTTCCTTGCGCTGGGTAAGGTCGTACAACGCACACAACGCTGTGGGCTGACCATTGAACAACAGGGACTGAACGGAAATGATGGCCCAGAAACTGCTACCATCTGCCTTTTTGCAGTGCAGTTCGTAATTTTTGATGTGCCCGTTTGTGGCAAGGGTTTCGAGTACCTTTGAGCGTTCTGCGGGATTGAAGTAAAAGTCTGGGGTATGACGCCCGATCAATTCTGCTAAGGGTGTGTCCAGGAGAGAAGCCATTTGAGCGTTTGCATACAGAATTAAACCGTCACAGAGGCGAGAAACCAGTACAGGAACGGGAGTTGCTGAGGCGATCGCCCGAAACTGCTCTTCGCTGGAGCGCACGGCCAACTCAGCTTTTGATAGCAAGTCTGCTTCTATGGTATCGGAGTGTTCCGTGGTCGTCTCCAGCAAAATTTCTAGATCGGCTTTTTCGCGTTTCAAGTTTTCCAGTTCTGCACGCAGAGCCTGAACTTCCAAAATTAGCTGTTCTTTCGATGGTTCTTCCTGCATAGCAATTGAAAATTGGTAACTTGTAGGTAGTCAGTTCCGCAGTTTTTGAGCGTTTGCTGCTAACTTAACTATGACTTATTTTCCTGTATTGCAAATCCCTAGTTATGCTTCCCAGACTTAGCTTTGAGCTCAAGTTTACCTTGAAGGATTAACTATTCCAATTCCAATCGCAAGGAAGGCATCAGTCGCTGCAAGTTCTTGAGGGACTTTCCCTGCCAGGGTATTTCCTTGGAGCCTTTAACTGCGATCTGAATACTTTTTTGCTGTCGGACTTTGATCACAAATTTTGATATAATATTAATCCCTGAACTATTTAAAAATTCGAGTTTTCGCAAATCTAGAGTAATGGTCTTCTGCTCGCCGTCAGCCACATCATTGAGCAACTGTACGATCGGGGCGTATTCTTCCATTTGGCTGAGCCGGAAAGAGCCACAGCAGGTCACTGTATCAGTAGCGCTATCGTACAGGATGCTGTAATCTTGGGTGTTAATCTCCATATTTTTTTCAGTGGTCACTTGTTAGCGGTAAAGGGGTTTTGCCGGTGCGATCGGGTATGAGACCCACCCTGGGTACTGGCGATCGCACAGCAGAGAGTATGTAATTTTGATTACACGTACTGGTAACTGTACCATTTTTGTAGAGAAGCGATCGCGGATCTCTAAATCGCCTGTTGTCAAGGATGACGAGATTGGCTATTGCTGTCGCGACGAGTTATCAATTTATCATATTTCGGGGATTTGCCATTGACAAGAGATGAAAAATATGAGATATATTTCACATCTTCCACCGCAGCGAACAGGAGAAAATTTAATGCCAATTTCAAATATTACCGAAAAACTTTTGGTCGCCAAAAAAGCTCAGGGAATTAGTTTTGCAGATTTGGAAAAATTGCTGGGTCGCGATGAAGTTTGGATTGCAGCCGTGATTTACGGTCAAGCAAGTGCATCAGCAGATGAAGCAGAAAAAATTGTGTCTGCTTTGGGACTCGATAGCGAGATGGCTCAGGTTCTATCAGAACCAGCTCTCAAAGGTTCCTTAGATGCCACAGTTCCCGTAGACCCGCTGATTTATCGGTTTTATGAAATTATGCAGGTCTATGGAATGCCTCTTAAAGCAGTGATTCACGAAAAATTCGGGGACGGAATTATGAGCGCGATCGACTTTACTTTGGATGTGGAGAAAGAAGCAGACCCCAAAGGCGATCGGGTAAAAATAATCATGTCAGGAAAATTTCTGGAATACAAAAAATGGTAAGTCAGCTTTTCAAGGTAGAAGGAAATTTCTTGAGTGTATAATTTTGCCAATGTCTGTATCAGAAATTGGTATTTTGATTTGTAACTAATGAATAATGACTAATGACTGAGGCCTCAAAAGTGTTAAGTTAGAGACAGAGAGCGCGAAGCTGGAGTGGCTTGGGTATGCGATCGTCAAACTTTGCTGAGAACAGCACAATGTTCGATCGGGAGAAAACTCCCTAAATCCCAACAGCCAAACGCAAATGTAAATTAAGAGGAAAATAATGTCAAAATATGACTCCCATCTCAGATGCTCCTTTTGTGGCAAGTCCCAGGAGTACGTCCGCAAGTTAATAGCTGGGCCCGGCGTCTACATTTGCGATGAATGTGTGGAGCTATGCAATGAAATTTTAGAAGAGGAATTCTTTGACTCTGGCAAATTAGTGGCTCAACAACCGCCCCAGTCAGAAATTCAAGAGCCTCAAGGACAAAAAACGCGACGCCAGGGTCGATCGAACAAATCCAAAATCACTTTAGCTAAAATTCCCAAACCAACAGACATTAAGCAACATTTAGACGGCCACGTCATCGGTCAACACTCAGCCAAAAAAGTTCTGTCAGTAGCAGTTTATAACCACTACAAACGCTTAAGCGTTGACCAAGCCAAAGATAGTAGCAAACCTGTCTCAGACAGCGATGTGGAACTACAAAAGTCTAACATCATGCTAGTCGGGCCGACAGGTTGTGGCAAAACTCTCCTAGCCCAAAGTTTGGCACAAATGCTAGAAGTGCCCTTTGCAGTAGCCGATGCCACAACCCTGACGGAAGCCGGCTATGTTGGTGACGATGTAGAAAATATATTGTTGCGACTGTTGCAAATGTCAGATTTTGATGTCGAAGCGGCCCAGCGCGGCATTATTTATATTGATGAAATTGACAAGATTGCTCGCAAAAGTGAAAACACTTCAATCACGCGAGATGTATCAGGAGAAGGGGTGCAGCAAGCGCTACTGAAAATGCTGGAAGGAACGGTGGTTAACGTGCCTCCGCAAGGCGGCCGCAAACATCCTTACCAAGATTTTATTCAAATTGACACGAGCAAAATTTTATTTATTTGCGGCGGTGCTTTTGTCGGTTTGGAAAAAATAGTTGAACAGCGTTTGGGTAAAAAATCTTTAGGGTTTATTCAGCCAGTCGAAAGTGACAGCAACTCGACTTTGCTACCAAAAGATAAGCGGGCTGCGGATATTTTACAACAGGTACAAGCTGATGATTTAGTGAAGTTTGGTTTAATTCCTGAATTTGTCGGGCGCATACCTGTGGTGACAGTAATTTCACCGCTGGATGAAGCAGCTTTGATGCAGATATTGACTGAACCTCGCAATGCCCTGGTGAAGCAGTATCAAAAGTTGTTAAATATGGATAGTGTGCAGTTGGAATTTGAACCAGAGGCGCTGCGGGCGATCGCCCAGGAAGCCTGTCGCCGCAAAACTGGTGCCAGAGCCCTCCGCAGCATTTTAGAGGAATTAATGCTGGATGTTATGTATGAGTTGCCTTCTCGCAAGGATGTAGCTAACTGTACGATTACCAAGGAAATGGTCGAGAAGCGATCGACTGCGGAATTGTTGTGGCATCCCGCATGGCACAAACAGCACGAAACTGCTTAATTTTGTAAGGTGGGCAAATGCCCACCTTGTTTTCGGAATCACAATCATCAAAAACTCCATAGAAAGCCAATGATTGCAAATCAAAACCAAAATTATATCAAATCCGGTAACATCGGAATTATTCATCTCTCTTATCTCCCTCTGTGTTCTCTGCGTTCTCTGTGGTTAAATCATTCCGATGCAGCCGGAAACGATATTACATCTCGCCGGAAGAGTATCTGAAATTAGAAGAACTCAGCCCGGTTAAACATGAGTATATTCAGGGCGAAACCTACGCAATGGCGGGTGCAAGTGATGCTCATGTAACTCTTAGTGTCAACTTAGTTACCTTGTTGAGAAATCATGTTCGGGGTAGTGGCTGTCGTGTTTATATGTCAGACATGAAAGGTAGGATTGAATCTAGGAATATTTATTACTATCCCGACGTGATGGTAACGTGCGATGAACGAGACAAAGCTTTTCAATCTTTTAAAAGACATCCTTGTTTAATTATCGAGGTTTTGTCAAAAGGTACAGAAGGATTCGATCGGGGTGACAAGTTTGCTGACTATCAAGAATTAGAAACGCTTCAAGAGTATGTGTTAATTAATCAAAAGCGGCAGCGGGTGGAGTGTTTTCGCCGCAATGCTGAGGGGTTGTGGGTTTTGCATTCTTACACGCAAGGAAGCGAAATTCACTTGGCTAGTGTGGACTTTCGCGCTAGCATGGATGCCATCTATGAGGATGTAATCTTTACCAACGAAGATATTGTGCTGAATTAACCATGCTATAATAATGATAAAACTTAACGTCCGCAAATATGCCAAAATACCTGACAATTACAGAAGCGCAACAACAACTGCCAAAGTGGCCCGATGACTTAGCAACAGAGCCAGCTATCATCACTAAGGATGGGAAACCGGCGATTGTTGCGCTCAGTTTTAAACAATTTGAATCTTTGTTAGAAACCATCGAAATTCTCTCTGATTCCGAATTTATGGCAGATTTGCGATCGGGCATTCAACAAGCCCAGAGGGGAGAAACAATAGACTTACAACAGTTAAAAGCAGAGTTAAAACTTTCCTACGCCTGACTCAATATTTCCAAAAATTCCTGCACAACTAAATCGGGTTGTTGGCTGCATCGGGTAGCATCGTAATGTTTGACAAGACTGATGCCAGAATCTCTCGAAAGTTCGCATATTTCATCTTCTGTGGCGTTTTGATGGCATGATTCGCTGTCAATTTTTAGCAGTCCTAACTTGTTTTGGTGAAATATCAGAAAGTCAGCTTCTTGGTTTTGTCTACCTTCTGGTGTTGTGATTCGGAGTTGGGAGTTGGGGATGAAGAGTGTGTAAGTGCGATCGAGTATTTCGGCAATTTTAACTTGTGCGTCGGAGTGGAAGCAAAAACCGTTCCAGTTAATCTCGTTTTCTGAGTCAGATAATTCAGTTTCACTGTCAGCGTTTATTATTTTATCTAAATCTGCTTGACCATAATCAGCTTCATTTAAGTTTGCGAATAATCTAGCTCCACTGAGGTTTGCGCCGCTGAGATTTGCTCCGCTGAGGTTAACTTCGATGGTCAGATTCCGCTGTAGATTCACTTGAGTTCGCCGTAAGTATCGCTTTAATACTGATTTAAGATTATCTTTTTTGACTTTTTCTTCTAGTGCTTTTGATAGTAGTTTCCATAGTTTAGCACCAGCATCTTTGATATAATCATATTCATAGCCTGCGCTTTTAGCAATTTCCATATAAGACTGCCCTTCCCAAGATTGACGAAACACTAAGTCTTGAACTTTGTTGAGGCGATCGTAGTTAAGGGCTGTTTCTGCGATCGCGATGGCTTCGTCAACGGTCATATGTTAAAGTCCCTTACAGCTAAAACTATTCCATCATACCAGATTTTAGCGCAACAGTCTCACCACTTTGTCTTTAGACTTGGTTATTACTTTTATACTACTTTTAAGATACTTTTATATTACTTTGTTCATTCTTAAGACTGATGTGGATTTGGTAATATGAAATGTAATCAGCAGAAACAGTGTTGATTGAGTATCATAAAGACCCCAGCCTCGATAAAAAATTGCCGCTCATTCATTGAGTAACAGGAAGCTTCATGTTAAGTAAAAACTTGCTAACATTCAGTTTAATTACTTTATCTTATATTGGTAGTGTAGGAGTATTATCTACTTTAACTACTGGCTGTGACTTAATTAAACAGGATAAATCCCTGTCTGCAACTAAAGCAGAAAAAATGGTTAATAAGTGGAAACCATCTGAGGGAACAATTAAAGTCTTAGGAGTTCGGGAAAATCCAGATAATACTGCTGTCGCTGCATTGCAGGTATCAAATTTAAGGGTGAAAGCTAACTTTTTTGGTACAGTAAGCGAAGTAAACTACTCCGGCCCTGGGGAAGCTGCATTTTCACGCTATACTGATGGAAGTTGGGCGTTAACAGGATTAGCTTTTGGTAATAATCTAATAGATACTTTCTACTTTAAGGATCTCAATATCAAGGACGATTAGTTTAAATCAGACAAAAATTAGCGGTACTAGCTTGATGTCGCTCTCAATAATATCAGGCTAGTTATTGGAAAGCAATGTGACTGAACAACAATTATTAGTAGAAGAGGAAAATATTAATGTCATCTGGTGGCGGTCCTAGCGGATCTACAAGAAGAATAAGGATTGCTATAGTTTTGGGAGGTATTGCAGGCGGTTTAGTTGCGGCCGCAAATGTAGCGAATATAGGAACTTGGCTCGTTGGAGATAGTGTTCTCTGTAAATTTGGTATTTTGAAATGTTCAAATTCACCAGAACCTGCACCTGTCGCTTCAACTCCACCAACCACAGTTAGCTCTTCCCCTTCACCTGAGCCTATTAAACAAGATCCTATTCCTGTTTCATCACCGACATCCACTCCTTCTCCTACACCGGAAACTCCAGCACCAGTTTCGCCATCGCCATCTCCAGTGAAACTATCTGCTGACGAGAAGCCCTGCACAGTAGAGCAAAATGGCAGTACCGTAAATCTTGGTTCTTTGGAGGGTTCTTGCCCCTTCGCTGGTAATGTTAGCTCTAATAATTTAGAGAACCGTTACCGTTTTAAAATAGATAATCCAAGTAATATAAGCTTGTTTTTAGATGACGTGAATAGCGAAGTAGAAATGTTTCTATATTCAGACAAAGATGGGACTGGAATAATTCAATATCAACTTGAAAATACATCTGCTATTAAGTTAAGGACAGGAATAATCAAACAAGAATTGAATGTGGGTAGCTACATTATTGTTGTGAAAATGAAAGCCAGAGACACCCCATATTCACTTCAAATCATTAATAATACAAGTCAAATCCAAAAACTTGGTTATTTAGAAGAAAAAACAATCTCAAAAAATGGCACTATTACTTTAAATAATCGAGAGCGATTTTACAGTTTTCAACTAGCAAATCCTAGCAGCATTAGTCTGTCTTTGGGTGGCGTTAATAGCGAAGTAGAAATGGTTTTATATTCAGATAAGAATGGAACAGGAGTAATTCAATATCAACTTGAAAATATATCTGCTTTTAACTCAAAGCCCGGAATAATTAAAAGCAATTTAAGAGTAGGTAATTACATTGTTCTTGTGCGGTCAAAACTTAGAGACACCAATTACAATCTTACTATGTCTGCTCCTTAGTTAATTATTGAATTCTCTTTAATCGGCAGTTTATGCTCTAGCTACCACAAAGTAATTACTATGACGAATCCTCAAAACAACTCTAATCTTGCGCCTTGGAAATGGGCTTTAATTGGTGCTGGCTCAACTTTAGTGTTAGGCTTAGCTGGCTTTGGATTATATAATTTACTGAATCCTCAAACTTCTTCAACTTCAACGTCAACTTCAACGTCAACTTCTGTAGCTAATGCAACTCCTGAAAATTCTGTTGCTAAACAATTGATAGGTCAATGGGAAATCAAAATTTCAGGTAATTCTTTTTCATTAATTTTTACGCAGGAAGGTAAGTTATTTATGTTGGAGACACCCACTTCAGCTACCGAACTGAAGTATCAAATTAACGTAACTCCTCAACCAAAGAATCTCGATCTATTAGTAGGAACAAAAATTATCGCAAGGACAATTTTTGATTTCACAGCAGATGGTCAGTTGCGTTTAGAATTAGATAATATTGGAGAATCTCGACCGACATCTTTTGGTTCCAATGTAAAAACTTTTCAGAAAATATCTGAGCAAACAACACTACCTGCGAATGTTAGAGTAGTTAATCCTGAAGATCAACAAAGAAAGGTTAGACAGTCAGAAGCCAAACAGTATGTTAGTTCAATGAACAAAGCCCAACAAGCTTTTTACGCTGAGTATGCCACTTTTTCAGCTACCCTACAAAAATTGGGAATAGGTATCAAGTCAGAAACAGAAAATTACTCATATAGCGTTGTTTTGAGCAACGATAAGCGTTTTGCTCAATCAATGGCTTTAGCCAAAATAGATGGATTAAAAAACTATACAGGCATAGTTTTTTTAACTAAAACCTCTGATGGTCAATATACATCTACACAATCTAGACTTTGCGAAAGCACTCAACCATCAAAAGAGCTTCCAGGAACACCAACAGCTACTAATTCTCCTGACATACAATGTCCTTCTGGTTATTCAGACGTGCTGAAGTAAAAATTTCCTCAAAATAAATAGCATATCCGCGATCGAATTAGTATCAACAAACTTGCCCACTTTATTGTGTAGACGCGATTTCCAATCGTCCCAAATTGGTGATTTCACCCTCACTCATCAGACTCAGACTCAGACTCAAAATCAACGCGATCGTAAATATCACCCAACCGCATCTCAAACTCCACACAACTCAATCTCAACACCGCATCAGCACCATCATACTCAGACAAAACCCACTTATTATCATCCGTCTTAACAAACTGTTCAACGTGCATCTCATATTGATCGATCAAAACATACTCACGAAAACTAGGAATAGAACGAAAAAGTTTAAACTTGCCACCTCTGTCATAATCCGCCGTCGATGCCGATAAAACCTCAGCTATCATCACCACATTACTAATCGTATCTTTCCTACCCTCAGCAAACTCCAACTTCCCCGCCACTAACATCACATCAGGATAAGTATAAAGTCGCTTAGACGGTATCCACAAACGCAAATCGTTAATAAATACTCGGTACGGTTGTCCTTTCGTAGCAAAATTTAGCGTTCCGCCAAAATTAACAGCTATTTGATTGTGATTCGGTGTTCCGCCTGTCATAGGGATTATCCTGCCATCCTGATATTCACTTCTAAATTCTGCCACCTCTTCCAGCTTTAAATACTCTTCAGGAGAGTAATAAGTCTGTACTTTGTCCTCAACTTTGTCCTCAACTACTTCTGCGCGGATTTCTGTTAATACCGTCATAGTATATCCTTTTGCGATCGTACTTACAATTATATAGGACTTCAGTCCTGAAAAGATGGCAAAATTAACACTAAAGTTTTTATTAATAACTGGCTGTGAATTTATGCTACTAGATATTAAGCGGTTCACCTTAGCAACTTAAGTTTTTCCCAAAATGGCGACAAATGCGGTATGATGTGAAGTTGCGATCGGTTCTAGCGGGGAGCAGCCGCTAGAGGAAACGGGGAAAGTTCGGTGCAAGTCCGGCGCTGTCCCGCAACTGTAATGAAACACAGGTTGTTTCTAAAGTCAGAATGCCCGCCGATATCTAACTCACTTTGGAACGCATCTGCGAGGTACGGATGATGAATGGAATTAATAAGACTGTACGCACCAAGCACAGTCTACTTGTTTGCACTGCTTGCGCGAGTGTTTGGAAAAACGGCAAGCGAGAAGGCAAAAGTGGTGGCCAACAATTCTTGGAAGACTTGTCGCAACTGGCAAAGGATTGGGAATTTTCGGATGAATTTGACATTCAAGAAGTTGAGTGCATGAGTGCTTGCAGTCACTCTTGTGCTGTGTCTTTTGCTGCTGCTGGAAAGTACACTTATCTGTTTGGTGACTTACCTCCCAATGAATTGGAAAGCGTCGAGGCTGTACTGGAATGCGCGAGTCAATACTATGCTAAACCCGATGGTTTGTTGCCCTGGTCAGAACGTCCTCAAGCTTTGAAAAAAGGAGTTATAGCTAAAATTCCACCACTGCACAATTAGAGTATTCATCGTTTCCTTGTTCCTCGTTCCCAGGCAGAGCCTGGGAACGCATACCCAGAGGCTCTGCCTCGTATTAAAAGCGCGAGTTATTCGATCGAGGCAGAGCCTCTAGATCGACATTCCCAGGCAGAGCCTAGGAACGAGATAAGCGCGAGTTATTCGATCGAGGCAGAGCCTCTAGATCGACATTCCCAGGCAGAGCCTAGGAACGAGATATCCCATCACAAAACAACAACTAAATTACTAATGCACAAAATTCCTGTTACAGTCATTACGGGCTTTCTCGGTAGTGGCAAAACCACCGCCATTCGCCACTTATTGCAAAATAATCAAGGCCGCCGCATCGCAGTTATTGTGAATGAGTTTGGCGAAGTCGGCATCGACGGCGAACTGTTGCGTGACTGCCAAGTTTGCGATGAAGAAGAAGATGTTAGCAGCAATATTTTAGAACTGACAAATGGCTGTCTTTGCTGCACGGTTCAAGAGGAATTTTTGCCCACAATGCAAGAATTATTGAAGCGTCGCGCACAAATTGATTGTATCTTGATTGAGACTTCTGGACTCGCACTCCCTAAACCCTTAATTCAAGCTTTTCGCTGGCCCGAAATTCGGACCGGTGCTACCGTAGATGGTGTTGTGGCTGTGGTCGATTGCGAAGCCCTTGCTAGTGGTAATTTTGTGGGCGATATTGATGCTTTGATGGCGCAGCGACAGGCTGATGATAGTTTAGACCATGAGACGCCGATCGAGGAATTGTTTGAAGACCAGTTGGCTTGTGCTGATATGGTACTTTTGACTAAGGTCGATCGCGTGGATGTTGAAACTCAGAAAAAAGTCCAAACTTGGTTGCAGCAAGAATTACGTCCTAGTGTGAAAATTGTACCTTGCAAAGGTGGCGAAATTAATCCTGATGTGTTATTGGGATTTAATGCGGCTGTTGAGGATAATTTGGAGTCTCGTCCCAGCCATCACGACACTGAGGAAGAACACGACCATGATGATGATATTACCTCAACTTACTTTATTGCCGATCGCGAATTTGAACCAGAAGCTTTGGTCGAAAAACTGCAATCGTTGATGCAAAGTCAAGAGATTTATCGGATTAAAGGGTTTGTGGCGGTTCCCAAGAAGCCGATGAGGATGGTGTTGCAGGGTGTGGGCTCGCGCATCGAACATTTTTACGATCGCCCTTGGACACCTTCGGAACTTCGCCAAACCAAATTGGTGTTTATCGGTAGAGAACTCGATCGCGATCGCATTGTAGCGATATTGAGCAATTAATCACCCACGCTGACCTCAGAAACCGGGTTTCTGGCTATATTTCTCGTTCCTGTGGGCAAAACTCGCAGAAACCCGGTTTCTAGCCCCATGGCTGCTGACCTCAGAAACCGGGTTTCTGGCTATATTTCTCATTCCTGTGGGCAAAACTCGCAGAAACCCGGTTTCTAGCCCCATGCTTAATATTTTTATTACTAGCAACAAGTTTCGTGTAAAATATCAATGATACCAATTTTTTATGAGGCTGCATAGAATCTGATCACCCTGGCGCCCCCTTAATAAGGGGGGGACAACATTCTTCTCAAAGTCCCCCTTCTTAAGGGGGATTTAGGGGGATCGAAATATATGCAACTTCACATTAAATTGGTATGACAGGTATCATAAAACAAGTGAGGTAAAATATGGTGACTGCGGCTGCGATCGAATCAGTTCCCGTGACAGTTCTCACAGGCTATCTAGGTGCAGGAAAAACCACCCTACTCAACCGCATTTTAACCCACGAACACGGCAAAAAAGTTGCAGTCATCGTCAACGAATTTGGCGAAGTAGGCATCGACAACCAACTCATTATCGATGCAGACGAAGAAATTTTTGAAATGAACAACGGCTGCATTTGCTGCACAGTCCGAGGCGACTTAATTCGGATTATCGGCAACCTCATGAAGCGGCGGGACAAATTCGACCATCTAGTCATCGAAACCACAGGTTTAGCCGACCCCGCACCTGTAATTCAGACATTCTTCGTAGACGAAGATATGCGCGATAAATTACTGCTAGATGCCGTTGTCACCGTAGTAGATGCCAAGCACATCTGGCAGCACTGGGACTCCGACGAAGCTCAAGAACAAATTGCCTTTGCCGATGTGATTTTGCTGAACAAAACCGATTTAGTCACCCCAGCAGAATTGGCAGAATTAGAAACGCGGATTCGCAGCATGAATGTAATGGCAAAAATTCATCGCACCCGCAATGCTGAAATAGAAATGTCAGCATTGTTAGGAGTAAAAGCATTTGATTTAAATCGAGCCTTAGAAATTGAACCCGATTTTTTAGGCGAACACGAACACGAACACGACGACACAGTAACTTCCATCGCAATCCAAGAATCCGGCGCGGTTGATGGCAACAAATTTAGCGACTGGATATCCCAATTGTTGCAGACTAAAGGCCCGGATATCTTTCGGACCAAAGGCATTTTAAATATTGCTGGAGAAAACAGGAGATTTGTATTTCAAGGCGTGCATATGCTATTTGATGGTAGACCAGATAGACCATGGAAAGCCAATGAAACTCCGAAAAACGAACTCGTATTCATTGGTCGCAACTTAAATGAAAGTCAATTAAAAGCTGATTTTCGTCAGTGTCTGGTTTAACTGACACCTTGCAGCATTTTAAATCAGCTTTTTAAGCACAGGCTTTCCGGCCTGTTCCACACACACAAAAATTCATCTGTTGTGGAACGGACCAGAAAGCCCGTTATTGAGAATACTGGAACATCTCAGATTAAATAAATATGGGTAACAACGACCAAAATAAAAGCGAACTAACCCTGAAATTTCACGCCAAAGAAATGCTGTCAGACTACGTGACTGCTGTTACTTGGTCGCCCGATGGCAAAACTCTAGCAGTCAGTTCCGCCGCCGGTGAAATTATGTTAGGGATTCTCGGAAAAATCAATAAATTGTCCTTGCAACTGCTGCAAACAGCAACTGGTAAATCAGTAGATTGCTTGTCTTTTTCTTCGGATAGTCAACTGTTAGCTGCGGGCGGACAAGATGGAAAAGTGCTAATTTGGCACGTAAATTCTGGAAAATTAATTGCTAGTTTGGATAACAAGCGTGTTTGGGTTGATAAGTTAGCTTGGAGTCCTCACGGTCATCAATTAGCTTTCAGCATGGGTCGTTCAGTTCAAGTTTGGAATGCCGATCAAAATACAGTAGAAGTAACCCTGAATTTTGATTCATCTTCAATCCTCGATTTAGCATGGCATCCTGTTGATAAATATCTGGCAATTAGCGGCTATCAAGGTGTAAAAGTTTGGAACGCGGCAGATTGGAATGATGACCCAGACATCTTATCCGTACCATCCGTAACAGGTGCAATTTCCTGGTCCTCTTCCGGCAAATATCTAGCCTGTGGCAATATGGATAACACCTTAATTGTTAATGAATGGGGTAACTCGGAACCTTGGGTAATGCAGGGTTTTCCCGGCAAAGTTAGACATTTGGCTTGGTCCGATCGAACTAATTCATTGGGCGATCCTTTATTAGCTGCTGCGAGCTCAGAAGGCATTTCTGTGTGGGAAAGACAAGCTGATGAAAGTGTCGGTTGGGAAGCTTGGGGATTAGAAGTACATGAAAAAGTCGTCCAGGCGATCGGCTTTCAACCAAATACATTGTTATTAGCTTCAGCATCGGAAGACGGTCAACTTTGTTTGTGGTACGAAGCACAAGAATTGCTGCAAATTCTGGAGGGTGTCGAAGCAGGCTTTTCCTGTCTTTCTTGGCATCCCCAAGGTCAATTCCTCGCAGCGGGTGGCAATAACGGCGAGTTGTTGGTTTGGGAACGGAATTATTCACCTGCGCTAATCACCATTCCTTCACCGAACTCGGCGGCAAGCGCAACCTAGGAAATCTGTAAAAAGTATCTCCTTCATCATCCACTTCTAAAATCGCCGAAAAAATCTTAACTTGTGCATCTAAGTATTGCTGTGCAACTTGAGCCTCCACCCTAGCGCTAGCCGCCAATTGAATCAGCGAAATTTGACTATTTTGGTTTTCCAATAACTGATAAAAAGCCTCATCCAAGCGTTTTTTTTGTTTGTTTTCATTCACATTATTAATCAGTAATAAACCTACAAATCCACCCATGCCAATTACTAATAAAAATTCTAATAATGCCATATTTTTGCGCTAATTTCTAATTTCAATAACCCAGATATAAACATCATTTACATCTTATAGCCCGCCGGGGCGGGCTTGGTTTGATAGCAAGCGATTTAATGCGCCTTCACTTTTGTGTCAAAGCGATGGCAATCGCCGTCATTGATTAAACTTGAGGTCGCAACAAATTTTCCATTCCTTTAATTACCTTAGCAGATACAATCTTGTCTCCCTGCTTCAGTTGATCCAAAACTTCTTTTCCCTCAATCATGTAACCAAAAACAGTATACCGACCGTCCAACAAATTCAGACCAGCAGGGGTCAGTTCAGGTTCAAACAAGAAAAAGAAAAACTGCGAAGAAGCGCTATCTGGTTCAGCTTCCGCACGAGCCATGGCCACAGTACCATAGGCAGAAAAAGGTAACACAGGTTCGTCGCGATAACGCCCCGCATCTTCTAAAGTAATTCCGTAGATGGGTTCTTTTTCGTCCCTGACGAGGACTTCGAGTGGAATATTCCGGTATTTACCAGTAGCTGGGTCTATAAAACCTACTTCCTTACCTTCAGGGTCTCCTGTTTGTAGCACGTAGGATTCTTCCGATCGAATAAATGGCAAACCATCATAAAAACCTCGATCGACTAAATCTACAAAATTACCAGCAGTCACCGGCGCACTGTAACCATCAACCACAACAGTAATTGTCCCCTTCTCGGTTTCTACAGCCACCGTAGCGCGACCCTTGAGTTGAGGCAAAGTAGCATATTCTGAAGGAACTTCAAAGGGAAACTTGGTCACCATCAACTCTTCGATGTCACCAACCGAACGGAGTATTTTGGCTTTCAAGTCAATCACTTTTTCCCTGTCTTTGGCCTCAACAGCCTCAGATAGTTGCGAAACTCCTTCTTTGACTTTTGCCACTAGAGTTTCGGCTTCGGGCTTTTTCGCGTCGGGAATACTCTTTAAAATATCAGACTCGCGAATGCTGAGAATTCTGGAAGCCTTGCTGATATCGCTACTAATTGGACCCCAACGTTTAGAGCGTATGTGGTTGCCGATGTCTTCGAGACTGATTTGCAACTCTCGCACCGTCTGATTGTCAATAGGTAGAGCGTAGCGCAGCAGCGCCCGGCCGTCTGTAATCGCATTGCCCGCAGGCATACTGCTGCTAGGGCGTTTGGCATGGGATACCGAACTGAAGCTGAGGGAAAAAGTGAATAGCAGGAGTGCTAAGACAGTGGTTTTGAGCCAGCGCTTGCACGTATCGATCGAGAAATTAGACCAATGCAACATAACTTTAACTTTTATGGCCTCTATCATCTTCCCACAGCACTGTCCGCCCTCTAAGCTGAAGTGTCTGTTCCTGCGTCTAGGGAGAATCAAGTGACAACTCCCCACAGCGATTAACAGATTAGTCAAGCACTTGCTCCCTTTGAACGGTAAAATAAAATGCCAATTGTTTTTTGATGCCGTCAGCTAGACTGCGGTTTGAAGCTGACAGTAGTTCCCCCGTGCCCTTGGGCGACGGGATTGCCTGCAAAAATTTATATGATTTCCAGTAACGACTTTCGACCAGGTGTTTCAATTGTAGTCAATGACGGCGTGTGGCGGGTAATTGAATTCCTCCACGTCAAGCCAGGAAAAGGCTCGGCTTTCGTGCGGACAAAACTCAAAAATGTCAAAACCGGCAACGTAGTAGAACGAACCTTCCGGGCTGGGGAGACTATGCCTCAAGCCAACCTCGAAAAGAGCGCCATGCAATATACCTATAAAGAGGGCGATCAGTTCGTCTTTATGGATATGGAAACTTATGAGGAAAGTCGCCTCAGTTCTCAGGAAATAGGCGATCGGGTCAAATACCTCAATGAAGGCATGGAAGTTAACATCCTGCGCTGGAACGACCAAATCCTCGAAGTAGAACTGCCCAACTCCGTTGTTTTAGAAGTGACCCAAACCGACCCCGGAGTCAAAGGAGATACTGCCACCGGCGGTAGCAAACCCGCCATGCTCTCCACCGGAGCTCAGATCATGGTGCCTCTATTTATTTCCATTGGAGAACGGATTCGGATCGATACTCGCGAAGACAAGTATCTTGGGCGAGAGACATAAATGGTGCTTTGGGGTTGATGCCAGAAGCCTCAACCCCCTAACTCTGCTTTCGATCGCACTGGTGTCCAATTTTCAATTCCCAATTTTCAATTTTCAATTCTCAATTATCAATTACCCTTGAATCTGCTGTGCAACTAGACTTAAACCAGCTCTGCGAACTGCTAACTGTTTTAGACCAAACCGGCATTTCGGAGCTGACGTTAAAAAGTGGAGAACTTGAACTGACTGTGCGCAAAGGCATTCAAGCCAACGAACCAAGAACCGTCGCTGTTGGTCATCCAGCAGTTACGCCTCTTGCGACCATCGCAGAAACTTTTGCTAGCCCCACCTTAGCGTCACCTCCTGCTGTAGACCAAAATTCAGCAGCAAATATCACTAGCCCAGCACCCTCGGCTCCTGCTGCCGTGCTGGCCGCAGTGCCTGCTCCTGTGGATACCAAATGGGTGTCAATTATTTCGCCGATGGTAGGAACTTTTTATCGCGCGGCTGCTCCCGATGAACCACCTTTTGTGGCGCTTGGCGATCGCATCAAGGTGGGCCAGACAGTTTGCATTATTGAAGCGATGAAGCTCATGAATGAAATCGATGCCGATGAGGTATCGGGTCAAGTGATGGAAATCTTAGTTCAAAATGGGGAACCTGTGGAGTACGGTCAAGTTTTGATGAGGATTAATCCGGATTGAAGGATTACTTGATTGTTATATACAGAATTAATCCTTCTATTTCCCGATCGCTTCTGGCAGGTGAGCTTGATGAAGTTATCCCAGTCTGTTCCTCAAGAGGTTGTGCCACAAGTTGCTGAGTATTTCAGTATTTTGAGCGAGCCGATGCGTTTGCGAATTCTGAACTTGCTTCGCGACGGCGAAAAATGCGTGCAAGAGTTGGTGGAAGCTACTCAAACCAGTCAAGCCAATGTTTCTAAACACCTAAAGCTCATGCTCCAAGCTGGTATCCTCACTCGCAGGAGTGAAGGAACTTCAGCCTATTACAAGGTAGAGGATGAGTTGATTTTCGAGTTGTCTACTATGGTGTGCGATCGGCTTGCGACTAGGGTAGAACAACAAGCCCAACAATTTAGGTCCTTGAGTCTGAATACAAAGCCGTCCTAAAAGGACGGGGCTTGTATCCCATCCTTTTGGTCAAAAGTCATCAGCCATCAGCGAGCAGTCCCTATTCCCCGCCTTCTGACTCATGACTCATGACTCATGACTCATGACTAAAAATTACGGGAGCGGAAAATTTTTATCGAAAGTTTGACGGGTACTCGGCTGAGCAACCTCCAAACCTTCGCCACCCAAAAGCTCTAAGGGCTTACCTTCCACCGAAATCCAAACTTTGGCATTCGGTTTTAAACTCGTGGCCGTATAGATCACTTGCCCCAACCGACTGCTCATGGAACTACTGCCTCCTCCCGAAGTAAATTCGGCAGACAAATCGACGTAAACTCCCTGATTATTGACACTCAAACTCCTGAGTTTTGTCCCCTTGGGAATTTCGCTAAAAACCTTTGTATCCTTCGGTCCAGCCAACAAACTGTTAAAAGCAGCCTGTAGGGCAGCATCAGGTCGATCGACTTCTTTGAGAGCTACCTTGCTAGGAACGGCCTCAAACTTGCCTCCCCCATCTTTAACCCAGTAGACTTGCACTGTCTGGGTAGCCGTCGGCGACACAGACTTAGGCTGAGACTGTTGTGGCTTAATAACCTGCGGTGTCAAAGCCTGGGGTGTTGGAGCTGCTGGTGTCTGAGCCTGGGGTGTGGGAGCTGATGGCGTCTGAGCCTGTGGTGTCTGAGCTGCTGGAGTCTGAGCC
The DNA here is from genome assembly GCF_041354475.1 of Microcoleus sp. Lineage (NCBI taxonomy): Bacteria > Bacillati > Cyanobacteriota > Cyanophyceae > Oscillatoriales > Microcoleaceae > Microcoleus > Microcoleus sp. The sequence continues at coordinate 60,522 of NZ_JBGJZU010000010.1, read as the reverse complement.
TGGGGTGTATCAACAGGAGTTGGAGCAGGTACGGGGATAATTACAGCAGGCGATTCCCCAGGAGTGGGGGAAAGTGCCCCAGAGGTAGTCCCAGCAGTAGACTGAGTGTCTGCTGACGTTGAGGAACGGTTGGCAGTCCACCAAGCAATGCTCCCTCCCGTTAATAAAGCCAACCCGCAAACACCGGCAACCACGGCTGTGGGTACGCGGCGTGCTTCTTGTCCATCTTTCATAATACAAATCCTCCTTACATATAGAGCGCTTGGGACAGTGAGGAGCTACTCCCGATCGGCTACATTTGTTTTTGCTGAGATTCTGGAACTGCCAACAGCTAAACTGAAACAATCCTGGCATCTTTAACAGCTTAGGAGCCATATTTCATTTTGACACTCTCCCGCTTAGAAACACGTTAGAAGTCTGAAGGCAGAACCCAGAAGGCTCTGATACTGTTTTTAATATAAGTGAATTTTATTGGTAATTTCTAGAATGTTTTGTGAAACCTGCTTGCCAACTCCACTATCTAATAGCTCACCATAGTAGATTTGAAGTCGATCGGACATTTGATAGCAGTCGGAAATTACTATAAATAAGTTATTTTTTGACTCAGATGGGGTAACAAAAAGAGTCAAAATATTCATTTAATCAAATATTTATCCCTTAAAACTATCTGAAAAAATGCTAGTTCATTCGACCACATTCTGATTAATTAATTACTAATATCTTGACTTGCATTCCATGGGAATTACCCCACATTGACCATCTAATTCTATCCAAAAACTAGAGTTCCCCGACTTCTTTAAGAAATCGGGGAGCGCCATTGGTATCTTAAGTCGATCGCCTTATATCAATTCCTCTCTTCATCGGAATTATTCATTTCTCTCTGAGCTCTCTGTGTTCTCTGAGCTCTGTGTGGTTAAATCACCTGACGATGCAACGGTCAACGATATCATTAGCGAACTCTACTCAATCAGTCAGCAAACTCGGAGATGTCAGCACAAAGACATCCCTTGTCCCCACTCCTTCCACTTCCGGCTTAATTGGTGTAGTAAAGTGAAAAAATTCGTGGTCGTTAACCAACAGCAGTTCTCCGGGATGCAGAACTTTATTAAACACAGGCTTCTCTTTTTTCGCCAAGTATAAATGAGTTTCGCCACCGACAATATTAGTTCGGTCAACTGAGAAGATGCCGATAAAATCAGTACCATCTCTGTGAATACCTTCCGGTGCAGGATTGCCAAAATTGTGTGGCGAACAACTCGTCCTGATTTGATGGATGCCGATTTCAGCTTCCGGGTGAATTTTGCAGGAATCGAAAAAAGCAAAAATCATTTGTTTGAAATTATCCAGGGCGATTAGTCTATCGTCCAATTCGGCAAATTCACGCTTGATGTCACCCACCACCGGATTGTATTCTTTACTTTGGAAAAGATAGCCGTGAGGCAACTTAATTAATTCGTTTCCATTGACTATAAATCGCGACAACCTTCTCGAACGATACTTTCCTTTAATATAAGGATCGATCGGCATATCGTCGAAAAATGGCTTAAATCCTTCTAGCTTAATTGAGTTTACTTTTTTGAAAGTAAACATAAAAGCATAATCCAAATGAATGGATTCTAATGCTGTTTTCATAGATAGTTCTCCATGAATCCTTGCTCCCCTCCTAAATTTTGCCTTAAGGAGATGTATGCTTCTAGTCTAGCTCAGGTTTTTTGTATCTGTGGTCAAAGACAATACAAAAATTGCAAAGATATTGTAAAGATGCCAAAATAAATTCGGGAGTTAAGTAAATCCACTTAATTAAACGTAAAATACGGATGACCGAAAAGCTGACTGCATAAGTCTTCTTCCTTCTTCCTTCTACTTATACCATTTGTCTAAAATTGTGCAACACTCTTCGACCCCCCCTAGCCCCCCCTTGCCAAGGGGGGGGACAAGAATACTGTTGCATTCTTTTTTTTAATTGGTATTAGAAGCTGTTTAATCCAAAGTCTAAAGTCGATCGACTGCTTTGACTAGGGACTGACAAGCTCGCAAAAAGACGGCAACATCCACCCCCAGTCCCACGTATTGAACGCCAGCATCAATCCACTGCTGGGCGATTTCGGGGGTGTCGGCAAAAGTACCCGCAGCTTTTCCGGCGCTGCGGATGGTGTTTACAGCTTTCTCCATCATCTCGATTACTCGCGAATCGCGGACTTGGCCGGGAATGCCGATCGACTGTGACAGATCGTAAGGCCCCAGAAAAATCACGTCAACGTGGGGTACTGTCACAATTTCTGCTAAGTTGTCGATGCCGCCTTTCCCTTCGACATGAATTACAACTAAGGATTCTTCGTTGAGTCGATCGGTAATATTTGTACCCGCAGCAGTGTAAAGCCCCGCCCTGGTAGCAAAGGAAAGACCACGGGTGCCGAGGGGACTGTATTTGGAATTTTTAACCGCAATTTCGGCATCTATTCTAGATTCAATTTGAGGTACTTGAATACCAGCACTGCCAATGTCGAGGGCTCGTTGAATTTGTGGGCCGTCGTTTTTGCGGACGCGAACAATGGGCGCAATTCCTGCACAGTCTGCTGCGCGACACAAATCTTCGGCAGCGAGGGAATGTAAGGGACCGTGTTCCATGTCGATGACGGCGAAGTCAAAGCCAGCATGACCGCAAATTTCTATAAATGCCGGATAAGCGCAATTCATAAATAAACCGAGGACTGTTTCGCCTTGTTTGATTTTTTGTTTTAGTTGGTTTTTCCGCATAAATTAGGATTTTTTTAAGAAGAAGGAAGAAGGAAGAAGTCACCCCCCCCTGCCCCCCCCCAAGGGGGGAAATTCAGGAAGAAGGAAGAAGACTTATGCAGTCAGCTTTTCGGTCATCCGTATTTTACGTTTAATTAAGTGGATTTACTTACTATTATTGGTAGGGGCGAAGCATGACCGCAGACAATTTATTAGTCATAACCATAGATTTACAGCGGTCATGCTTCGCCCTTTCCAAATCGGGATGCTCCCCAGAAACCGGGTTTTTAGTCCCGCCTGCGTCCTAGACTATGTAATTGAGATCTTGCAATTTTATCTAAATGCGATATCTCAGAATTATTTTTTTTCAAACTGTTGCTAGCTTGGGGAAAAAGCCTGCCTTAATCCGGTTTTTCTATAAATTTTGTTCCTATTAACTCAACTAACGCCTTAGCCAAATATTCATATTGCGGTAAAGTATTATAAAATTGAGCAGAAATCCTCAGCAACTGCTGATTTGCATCCTGCCAAGGAATCACCGGCACTTCTATTTTGAAAATCTCCCACAAAGCCTCTTGTAAAGGGGCAATTCCTGACTTGCCAACGGCATCAAATTTTGCATCTCTGAGTTGTACAACAGCCATCGAGCCTACCATTTCATCTGGACAAGGCTGGGGTAAATCTAATTTATCCAGCAATATCTGTCTTCCTGCTAAGGCCAAAGCATGATTTTTTGCCATCAATTCCGGCCATCCGCCCTCCAACAAAGAACCCATGAAGTCGATCGCCACCGGCACACATAAATAAGCACTTGGATCGACAGTCCCCATCCAGTCAAATTCTAATTGAAAGCGCGATTTATCAGTGCGCGGGGAATTTGCACCGTGACTGATAGTTGTTGGCCGAATAGCATCTTGTTTGTCGCGCCGCACGTACAAAAAGCCAGCACCTTTTGGCGCACACAGCCACTTGTGACAATTTCCTGTGTAGTAAGCCGCGCCAATTTCATCTAGATTTAGTGGAATCATTCCGGGTGCGTGGGCTCCGTCTACCAAGACATCGACACCTCTTTGGGCTAATTCACTAACTAGCTGTTTGATGGGAAATATTAAGCCTGTTTGACTGACAATATGGTCTAATAATACTAATTTTGTTTGGGGTGAAACGCACTTAATTACTGCTTCGATAACTTGTTCTGGCGACTCAATGGGAAATGGTACTTCGGCTACTATGACTGTAGCGCCTGTGCGACGGGCTACAAAATCTAGTGTATTGCGGCAAGCGTTGTATTCTTGATTGGTAGTTAATAATTCGTCGCCCGGAGCAAAAAAGAGCGATCGCAAAACTGCATTTACTCCCGTCGTCGCATTCGGCACAAATGCCAACTCATCACTACTGGTACCGATAAAAGTGGCTAATTCATTCCTAGCATTATCTAACAGTGGCTCAAATTCCCGCATCAAAAAGCGCAACGGTTCTCTTTCTAACTGTTCTCGAAAACTTGTTTGTGCTTCTAGTACGGGAATCGGACAAGCTCCAAAAGAGCCGTGATTGAGAAATGTTATATCGCGATCGAGTAGCCAGTGTTCTAAGTTCATGTGTTATTTGTTATTGGTTATTGGTTATTTTTTATTTGTTATTTGTTGTTGGTTATTTGTTGTTGGTTATTTGTTAATTCCAATGTCCTATTCCCCATTCCCCATTCCCCATTCCCCATTCCCCATTCCCCATTCCCCAGTCCCTATTCCCCATTCCCTATTCCCTATTCCCCATTTGACTTTTTAATTTCTCAAACTCTTCTAGTGTATTGCAATTTAATAACATTCGTGCTTCTCGTTCTCCTATAGGCAGAGGTATTGCTGCAATTTGATTCAACCATACTTGAAACGATCGCCCGCCTTTCTCAATAAAAATTTGCAAACTTGAGAGGGATTGCTGGCGGTAGAATCCGCACAAAGGTTCCCAGCGCGAGTTTTGATAAGGCACAACTGCTAAAGTAGATGGCCCTACTGCTGTTAACTGACTGGCCCAATGCTGAATTATCTCGGCATCCAACAAAGGCAAATCACAAGCTAGGAGTAAAATCCACTCGGTAGTAATTTGAGTTAATCCCTGACTCAAGGCTCTCAAGGGCCCGGAACCTGGATTGTATTCTACCAGAAATTGACATTTTTTATTTAAGGTAGATCGATAGCGATCGGGCCAAGCAGCTAGGACGTAAACTTCTGAGGTTAAGTTAGCAGCCACTTCCCAGGCTCGCTCTAATAGGCATTTACCATCTATTTCTAAAAGAGCTTTATCTCTGCCCATCCGGGAACTTTGACCGCCAGCCAGCAATATTACAGCAATTTTATTATTAGTCATTTGTTATTTGTTATTTGTTATTTGTTATTTATTATTTGTTATTTGTTATTTGTTATTTGTCATTTGTCATTTGTCATTTGTCATTTGTCATTTGTCATTTGTCATTTGTCATTTGTCATTTGTCATTTGTTATTTGTTATTGGTTGTTTGTTGTTTGTTGTTTGTTGTTTGTTGTTTGTTGTTTGTTGTTTGTTGCTTGTTATTTGTTGCTTCTTGTTTGTCTTTTGATAGTCAAAAGTGAACTTTATAATGTCAACCCTTAGCTATTGACTAAATTGCTAAGTTCCTCAAGTTTTTGATATACTTGACCGCTACTTAACAAAACTTTGGCTTTAATAAAACCCGAATTTATATCTAAACAAAATCCAGAGCGCCAGAGATAAAATCCGCTATTCCAAATAGTAGACTGCATTAATTCCGATGGTTTTCCCTGTAAAACTTCCTGCATTTGTTTTAATAACTCCAATGTCGATTCAAAGGCGGGATTTGTGCTACTGAAACCGTAATCGCCGTGAGCTAACAGCACTCGCTCAAACTCAACATCTGGCTTAGCAATACCGATGATTGCAGTCCGATCGCGCGGCAAGTCACAACTTCCTTCTAGTCCTTTGACTGTGGTGTAATTCTTGACTCCTCGCAATTCAAAAGCCTTGATAAACATACCTTCCGTCGGCGGGTGGACGTAGCCGGAGATGACGTTAACATCGCCGTCACAGGGACACCACATCAACTCCATTGTCGAAAAAGGCGATCGTTTGCCGATTTCGCGCCGGTAGGGAACTAAACTATCAGCTTGGGGAAAATGGGTGGGAAGGTAGACAAAACCCAAACCTGTATTATCAAAAACTTGCTGGACTTTTTCTAAACTCAATTTAGCCCAGTCAACACTCAAACCGCGCCAAATTTCTATCAGGGGAATACCTTCTTTTGTCGGCATGATATCGCCGCCGTGCATGAGAGTGGGAACGCCGGCGGTTGCTAAAATTAAAGCAGTTAAAGGGCTCACTGGGGCTGTGCGCGATCGCCCGTCGTAAGCAACTCCAAACACCGCCACGCTAGATACTGAAAAGCCTTTTTCTCTGTTAGGGTGGGCGAGTTTCGGTCCTAATTCTTCATAAGCATCAAGCATTCCGGCTAATTCTTCCCCCGTTGGTCGCTTAATGCGGTGGGAAATCATAAAAGCTCCCATTTGAGCCGGTGTTGCTTCTCCTAACAGCATCATCCGCGTTGCTGCGGCTGATTCGGTGCGAGTCAAGTTTTCTCCTGTGTGTACGCCACTGCCAATTTTTCGCAGCAATTCTCTAAAAGCGTTACTCATAATTTGGTTATTTGTGATTGGTTATTTGTGGTTGGTTATTTGTTAGTTGTTCCGACTTTTAAGACATCCAATTGCGGTGGCACAAATTCGCGTACTAATTGGCAGAAATGGGCGATGGGTGGAATTTGCATTCGATCGTGAGTTGTCACTAAAACGACTTCGCGAGTCCAAATCGGATCTGCCGCCGCAGTGCCAATGGCAGAAACCTTAGAATTTGGTCTCTGGTTTTCGATCGGGCGAATTGCTAAAGTGCGATCGGCACGGGCTTCCACCAAAGCCGAATGTGGCAGCATGGCAATCAATTCTCCCTGTCGCACCACACCTCGAAAAGCATCGAGAGTATTCAACTCCAAAACAGCTTGAAGTTTAGCACCCATGCGTCCAAATTCGTCTTGTACCATCCGCTGCATTCCGTAGCCATCCTTAAACACGACTTGCGGGTAACAAATCAATTCAGCAATTGGGACTCGATCGTATTTAGCTAGGGGATGACTCGCGGCCATCAATACCTCGATCGGCTCATTGTAAAGCACCTCAACCAACATTTCCGCACCTTGAGTAAAATAGCGATTGTTCATCACCACCGCTACATCCACCAAACCGTCTTTGAGCACTTTCAGAGCTCGATCGCTCCCCAGGGCTGTTACCCGCAACTGTACCTCTGGATAATCCCGGCAAAATTTTTGGAGTACAGGCGGCAAATAAGCACCACAGACTGAGTGAATAGCAGCTACGCAAAGTTCCGGCTGCTTACCCGCGAGCAAGTCTCCCAATTCCTGACTGGCATTTTGCCAAGTCTGACAGATTTTGCGAGCATGAGGTAACAGGCGTTCCCCAGCTAAAGTTAGCTTGGCATGGGCCATGCGATGAAACAGAGATAAACCAAGTTCAGCTTCTAGTCCCTGCACTTGGCGGCTAATAGTCGATTGAGTCACGCCACATTTCCCTGCTGCTTGCTGAAAGCTTCCGGTTTCGGCAACGGAAAGAAATGCTTGAATCTGCTCTAAACGCATGGATGTTTAAGTCGAGTTAACATTTGGCGCGATCCTCATCAGTATTAGTGACTGAAGAATAACAGTGACATTAACCGATTTGCTGGCCAAGTTTAGTAGACTTTGATACAGCTACAGATTCGTTTTGATTTATGGGCGATCGAACTCGACAACATCCACAATTCCAAATCGCCCTTAGTTATCAGTTAAATATCTCCCGATCTCCTCATCTCCCCATCTCCCTGGGCGATCGCAAAATCTTGTGATTGAAATTAGCATTCTGCTCTTGAGCGTAAGATTCATTGGTAAAATAGTAATGGCTGTGAGGTTCATTTTTAGGAATTACTCCATTCACCACTAAGCCCAGAACCTGTTGACTGGATTTCTTCAAAAGCTCTTTGGCAAAAGCCACAGTACCAGAATGAAGAATTCCAGGCCTGACTACCAATAAAATCCCATCAGCTTTATTCCCCAAAATCAGAGCATCAGCAGCAACATTCAAAGCAGGAGCATCAATAATCACTGCATCATAACTAGCCGCAAATTGCTTAATTAACGAAGTTATCCGCTGGGAGTCCAAGAGAGCCATGGGATTAGGCGGAATCACCCCGCAAGGGAGCACATCTAAATTATCCATCACTTGTGCGATCGCACTTTTCAATTCAGCTTGTCCCACGATCGCATTGCTCAAGCCTACTTGATTAGGAAGTTCCCAAATCCGATGCTGAACAGGAAAGTGCATATCCGCATCTACCAGCAAAACCTTCCGTCCCAATTGAGCTATAGCCACAGCCAAATTAGCTGATACAGTAGACTTACCCTCTTGCGGTAGCGAACTACTGACGACAATCACTTTCAGCTCTTTATCAGAACTCAGAAACCTGAGATTTGCCTGAAGCATTCGGTAAGCAGCACTGCTGGAAGTATGAGCACTATCTCTCACCACAATCTGTTGAGGAGATGGCTCTAAATCCTGGGAAGTAGATTTAAGCCGCTTGGAATTGCGCCTCGTATTTTTTTCAGGCTTTTTATGGAAAGGAATCACTCCCAACAAAGTAAACCCAAACAACTCCCTCGCCTCTTCAATAGTTTTGACAGACTTATCTTGAGATTCTAAAAGCAGCGCCGCAGCGATCGCCAGCAGAGTTCCCAACAAAGTACCCGACACCAACAATAAAGACTTGCGAGAGCGCACTGGTTCTTCAGGAACACTCGGCTTTTGGATAATGCGAGCATTCCCGACTTGCTGATTTTCCGTAATCCGAATTTGCTGGAGCTTTTTCTGCAATTCTTCATAATCAGCCTCGGCTTCTTGGAGTTTTCTTTCTAGTTCCCGCTTTTGTTTCTCTAGCGCCGGCAAAACCTTTACCCGCTGCTTGTAGGCTGCTAAAGCATTTGAGAGAATAGTAACGCGATCGGCCAAACCCTGGCGTTCTACATCGACACTGATAAATTCTTGAATCAACTTTGGTTTTACTTCTCCTATCTGTAAGCTTTGATTTTCCAAGGGCTGTTGACCGCCTAAAACTTGTTTAATTTGTTCATCTAGTAAAGCTTTCATCGTAGCTTTTTTAGTTACCAACCTAGTTATTACAGGCGAAGTATCCAGGTAGCGATTTTGCTCAACCGCTAACTGACGCTCTATTTGTTTGTATTCTTTCAGAGCTTCCTGCACAGTGCTAGATTGGCTGAGGGTACTGGTAGCCAATGCTTGTTGGGGAGTCATTTGTAATTGGTTTTCAAATGCTTTTGACTTAGCACTTGCTTTGATAAAATCCGATTTAGCTTGGTCTATTTGACTTTCTAGTCCCGCCATGACGGCTACTGCTGACTTAGCTTCTTCTTCCAGATTTACAACTTTATTATCTTCTTTGAATTTGCTCAATTCTGCCGCGGCTTTTCGCATAGCTTTGTCTGAATTAGGGAGTTTTTTTTCAATAAACTGTCGCACTGATACAGCTTCGAGGCGATTTACTTTTTGATTGTTGTCTATATAAAAATTCATCATCGTCTTTACGACATTTGCTGCTACTTGGGGATTTTTATCTTTGTATGACACTGTTAGTATGTCCGCTCCCCTAATAGTAGCTACTGTCAAATCTTTCAAAAAATCTTTGACTTTAAGACGATGATTTTTTTCATTTTGCAAGTGAAGCTTGTTGATAGTTTTTTCGACAATTTCGACAGAACGAATCAGTTCAATTTCGGTTGTCAGAGGATTACTTTGCTCAGCAGCAGGAGTCAACTGTCCGATTTCTTTTCCCAATTCTGTCAACGCCGATCCCGGAGTTGTTTTCTTAAATAACAACTTTCCTTCTGCTTCATAAACTGGTTTTTCCTTAAGGGTGGTGTAGGTGGCGAGTGCAACCACTGAGGCAAATACAGCTAGGGCTGGCAGCCATCGACGCTTCAAAATCTGCCAGTATTCCTGAAATCCCAGACCATTTTCACTTGATTCCATAAATCTCTCCCAAAGATATATTTTTGGTAAATAGTCACAATATAGGGCTTTTAAACTGATGATTTAAGATTTCCATTTTATCACTTAATTTCCACAATCTCATTGTTTTAATAAATATGTTACTTCCACTCAAAACCCTACTTAAGTATATACTTTTGTTAAGAAAAAAGTAAAGAATTATTAAATTCTGGACTAGAGAACCCGTAGTGGGAGAATATAGAGCCAATATCAAGTCGAATTTTAAAAAAATAAATCCCTAACAAGGCAATTAGGAGATGTAACAAATGCTTTGCCAGCTCCCCTTAATGCTAGCACAGAAGTGGATTCTGATTTAATTGCGGAAAATTTTCATCTGTAAGGCAAGTATAAAAACAAACAAAAAATTCGATGAAGATATCTAGTTTGAGCAAACTTGTTTTCTCATAGCGTCTTATGAATAGCCTAGTCAAAAAAATCAGCAAAGTGTTGGTGGGATTAAGAACCCGTCATTTTTTACTTGTCGATGCCATTTGTTTTGGCATCGCACCGTTATTAGCCCTGGCAATTCGTTTAGATGATACGAGTCTGGCTCCCTATCTAAACAGTTTAGCGGTAGTTACAGTATTATTTGTAGCAGTCAAACTAGCAGTTTTTTATGTTGGTGGCTTATACAATCGTTACTGGCAGTATGCTGGTCTCGAAGAAATGACACAAATAGCGATGCTGATAGGTATATCCCTAGCAGTGGAAGTTATATTGTTCCACCAACTCTACCAGGTAAATAATTCGGCGATCGCCATTCTGCCACGATCGCTGCCGCTGGTAGACACCATGATCGGCTTTTTGTTAGTGGCGGCAGTTCGTTTCAGCATTCCCACCCTGGAAAGATGGAACCAAAAACCGTGGAAAGTTCAACAACGCGATCGCATCCTGATAGTCGGTGCCGGTAGTGCAGGCACATCTCTGGTGCAAACGATGCAAAGGAGTCCAGAGTTAGGGCTAGATCCAATCGCTTTCGTTGACGATGACCCTAAAAAAATCACCAAGAAGATTCGCAAACTGACTGTACTCGGCAATCGTTATAACATTCCCGACGTAGTTCGATCGCTAAATATCAGCAAAGTCATGATTGCCATCCCCTCAGCTCCGGGACAAGAGATTAGGGAAATCGTAGAAATTTGCCAGTCAATTGGAGTTCCAACCAGCACCCTCCCCGGCCTGAATGAGATCATCAACGGTCGAGTCAGTATAGGGAACCTCAGAGAAGTCCAAATTGAGGACTTACTCCGCCGCGCTCCCATCCAAACCGATACCCACAAAGTCTTGGGATTGATTGGAGGCAAAAAAGTTCTAATCACTGGTGCCGGTGGCTCCATCGGTAGCGAACTGTGTCGGCAAATATTAAAGTGCGCTCCCGCGGAAATCATCATCGTGGGACACGGAGAAAATTCTGTATTCAACATTCAACAAGAACTAACCAAAGTTCTGTCAGAACTCAAAAAGACTAGCAAAACCCCAACAGATCTTACTCGCATTACAGCTTGCATCGCCGACATTCGTTTGGTCGATCGCTTAGAGTACGTTTTTGAAACAGTTAGACCAGACATGATTTTTCATGCGGCTGCTCACAAGCACGTACCCATGATGGAATTAAACCCGCCGGAAGCCATCACCAACAATGTGCGAGGGACAAAAAATCTGCTGGATATGGCATTGAAATACAATGTGCAAAACTTTGTGATGATTTCCACCGACAAAGCGGTGAATCCAACTAGCATTATGGGAGCTAGCAAAAGAGTTGCCGAAATGCTGGTGTTGCAAGCAGCAAAAAAAAGCGAAAACCCCTTTGTAGTTGTTCGTTTTGGTAATGTTCTTGGCAGCCGCGGTAGCGTCGTCCCCACTTTCAAGCGACAAATTGCTGAGGGTGGGCCGATTACCATTACCCATCCAGATATCTGTCGCTACTTCATGACAATTCCCGAAGCAGTTCAACTGGTTTTGCAGGGCGCAGTCATCGGGGGTGGCGGGGAAGTTTTCATGCTGGAGATGGGGGAAGCAGTCAGAATTGTGGATTTGGCAAATGATTTGATTCGGCTCTCAGGATATGAAGTCGGCAAAGACATTGAAATCGCGTTCACCGGGCTGCGGCCTGGAGAAAAATTGTTTGAAGAGCTATTTATTCCTGGTGAGCAATATAACAAAACTCAACACGCAAAAATTCTCAGTTTGGGTAATGCCAGCCGCCTAGTGAAAGATAATATCGATCGGGAAATAGAAGCTCTTTGTCAAGCAGGCGATCGCAATGATGCCAATTTAATTGTCTCGCTCCTACAGCAGTTAGTCCCTGAATACATACCAGGATATTCCACAGCAAATTTACACGAAACTACAGCGACAGAAAAAACTGAACCAGTCAAGATTAGCAGTGTAGCATCTGTGCAGTTAGAGAATGACTTGTGCGTGGCTCTTGCTAATGAAGAGTTTCGGATTCATTATCAGCCGATCGTCTGCCTAGAAACCAATAAAATTAGTAGTTTTGAAGCGCTGTTGCGCTGGCAGCACCCGCATCGAGGTTTGCTGTGGCCAGACGAATTCCTCACAGCCACAGAAGAAACTGGCTTGATTGTTCCGATTGGCGAGTGGGTACTGCGGCAAGCTTGCACCCAGATGCGGATTTGGCAGTCGCAATTTGGTCTTGAAACTCCTTTAACAGTCAGTGTCAATCTGACTAGCAAACAGTTTTTTCACCCTGACTTAATCCAGACTATCTGCAAAATATTGAAGGAAACCAATCTTGATGCTTCTAGTTTGAGATTAGAAATTCCCGAAGATGTTGTCACCCAAAATTCTGAGTTGGCTGGGTCTGTTTTAGTTCAAATTAAAACTTTAGGCGTGCAAGTACAAATCGATCACTGTGGTCTGAGTGATGTATCGTTAACTCAGCTCTACCAATTGACGCGGCTTAAGTATGGAAAATTCGACAGTTTGAAGCTAGATTGCTCTTTAGTGAGCGGTCTGGATGCTAGCCACCCAAACTTAGAAATTCTTCACAAAATTATTGCCATAACTCAGGAGTTAGGTATGGGGATGATTGCCACAGGAGTAGAAACGAGATGGCAAATCGCTCAGCTAAAAGAGCTGAAGTGCGTCTACGGACAGGGATACTTTTTCTCGAAGCCTGTAGAATGCGCTGCGGCAGGTAAACTGATGGGGGCTAAAGTCAATAAAAATTAATTGGGCATCGGTGAATAAAATTGCCAGCCAAATACAGGATTTGGGATTAACCAATTAGCCAGCCGGAAATTAGCTACTAATGCAACAGTTGAAACCACTAACATTACGCCGAAATTTTTCCTGGACTTTCACTGGGAATCTAGTTTATGCAGCTTCCCAGTGGGGGATGTTGGTGGTGCTTGCTAAATTGGGCAGTCCTGAAATGGTGGGTCAATTTACCTTGGGTTTAGCGGTGACAGCACCTGTGATGATGTTTACTAATCTGCAACTGCGAAGTATCCAAGTGACTGATGCCAAAGGCGAGTATGTTTTTGCCGACTATTTAGGTCTGAGGTTAATTGGCACTGGTTTAGCCCTGTTGATAATTGCGGGAATTACGATGAAAGCTGGGTATCGGTGGGAGACATCGTTAGTGATTTTTGCCATAGGATTAGCTAAGGCTTTCGAGTCTATCAGCGATATATTTTACGGACTGATTCAGCAGCACGAACGGATGGATAAAATTGCGATCGCCCTGATGATTAAAGGCCCTTTATCGCTGTTACTTTTAGGCCTCGGAGTTTCCGTAACTGGGAGTGTGGTGGGGGGAGCGATCGGATTAGCAATTGCCTGGGGTTTAATTCTCTGTTTCTGGGACCTTCGCAATGGTAGATTAATTTTAAATAATTCTTCAAATGGAAGAGAAGAATCAGATTTATTAGTTGCTGATGCTGAACCTGGAAACAGCCAAAATTCCTTGTACCCGCGCTGGCACCAAAAAACTTTGAGCAAGTTAGTTTTGCTAGCTTTACCTCTCGGTTTTGTGATGATGTTGATTTCGCTAAATACTAATATTCCTCGCTATTTTATCGAGCGGTATTTGGGCGAACGGGAACTGGGTATTTTCGCTGCTATCTCTTACCTGATGGTGGTTGGAAGTATGGTTGTCAGTGCGCTGGCGGAGTCTGCAAGTCCGCGGCTGGCAAAATATTATGCAGAGGGAAATAGCACTGCTTTTGGCACGCTAATGCTCAAGCTGGTGGGGGTTGGCTTGATGTTAGGTGTCGGAGGTGTTGTTGTTTCTGTTGTTGCCGGCAAACCAATCCTAACTTTACTTTATAAACCGGAGTATGCCGATCGAGCTGATTTGTTCGCGTGGCTGATGGTGGGTGCGGGTATTGGTTACGTTTCTTCCTTTTTGGGTTACGGGATGACGGCGGCTAGGTACTTTCGGGTGCAAATGCCTTTGTTTGTTTTGGTAACGGGGAGTTGTGCGATCGCCTGTTTCTGGTTAATTCCGACACAGGGAGTGCAAGGGGCGGCGATCGCGCTGATTATTGGGGCGATCGTTCAAGCAGTTTTTAGTTTTGCAGTCATTGCTTATGCAATATACAAGATCCAAAAACATGAGAAAACAAAATCACCACCATATGTTAGTTGACAAGCCTTCTATCCGAATCCTCCATGCTGTTGGTGGCATGAATCGTGCCGGCACTGAAACTTGGCTGATGCACGTTTTGCGAAATATCGATCGCGATCGTTTCCAGATGGATTTTCTGGTTCATACAGACCAGCCCTCTGCTTACGATGAAGAGATTCGCGCCTTGGGCTGCAAGATAATTCCCTGTCTCGATCGATCAAAACCCTGGTTGTACAGTCGTAACCTAAAACGTATTTTGCGTGAGTATGGCCCCTATGACATAGTTCACAGCCACGTCCATCACTTTAGCGGCTATATTCTCTGGTTAGCAAAACAGGCGGGAGTACCGATCCGCATCGCCCATAGTCATAATGATACTTCTGAAGTAGATGCCCACGCGAGTTTTTTGCGACGCCTCTATACGACCTTAATGAAAGGTTTTATTCAGGGTTCTGCTACAACAGGTTTAGCTGCAAGTCGTGTCGCTGCGGTGGCTCTTTTTGGGGATGATTGGGAAAATAACCCCCGTTGGCAAGTGCTGTATTGTGGCATTGATTTAACACCGTTTAAAACACCTGTGGATGGACTTGTCCTGCGTCGGGAATTAGGAATTCCAGAGGATGCTTTTATAATCGGTCATGTTGGTCGTTTTGAAGAACAAAAAAATCATTTATTCATTTTAGAAATTGCTGCTATTGTTGCTCAGAAAGACCCTGGAATGCGTCTATTATTGATAGGAGATGGCATTTTACGATCCATGATTGAGGAAAAAGCAAAACAAATGGGATTAGCCGAGCAAGTGATTTTTCCTGGAAATCGTCCCGATGTTCCCCGTTTGTTAGCGGTTATAAATCTGTTTCTTTTTCCCTCTCTTTATGAAGGACTAGGTTTAGTATTGATCGAAGCACAAGCAGCCGGAAAACCTTGTATTTTTTCAGATGTTGTTCCAGAAGAAGCTGATATTATTCCATCTTTGATCTATCGCATCTCTTTAGCACAACCCCAATCGGTTTGGGCACAGGCGGTCATTACCAATCAAGAAAATCTAGTATCTATATCTCAGACAGAAGCCCTGGCTCTTCTAGAAAGCAGTGTATTTAATATTAAGACAAGCTCTCAAGAGTTACAAAATTATTATTTGATATGCTTGGAGCAATCTCTAGCCCCTTAAATTCCTCAATGTCCATCTTTAGTTTCTACAAAAATCCATGAATAAATTTGGAATGCGACAAGTTTTAATGGCGATCAGTCTGAGCCTTATTTTTGGTTCGTCATCACTAATTAACTTGGGAAATTCAGAATTTCCTCTAGATCCAGTCATCTTGAAAATTCGCTATTTTATCGTGGGAATCAACTTGATCTTCCTTATAACAATGTCTGGATTTGATATATGGCATATTCCTACTAAACCAGTTCCTTTACTTTTATTCTGGAGTTTATTCACCTTGGTATCAGTCATTTCTGGTCTGGTTAATAATGACTTAGCTTCAGTCAGAGATGGTCTATGGTTAATGCTAGCAGTTCCTGTTATTTTTTTTAAAGCCTTTCCAAAATTAATGGATAAAAACGCTAATTTTATTATTAGTTTATCTCTATTTCTGGGTTTGTTACCATATATCTTTATGTCTTTATTGTTACATCCATTGAGTGAATCGAACAGTAACATTTATAGTGGGGTATTTCCCAACTCTAACCAATTGGGATTTACCTGTGCTTCAATGGCATCAGGTATTATAATATTGTTAATAGGAAGTTTATCCCAAACCCCAAATATATGGTATGTGCCATTCTCGTTTTTATGGCTTTTCAGTTTAATGATGATTTTGGTAACCAATGCGCGAACATCTCTAATAGCATTCGCAGCTATGTCTGTAATTCTGCTCTTAAGATTACTGCAAAAACCGCAGTTTCTAATCGCAATTATTCTAGGTATAACTACGCTTGCTAGTTCGATCATTATAGGATTAAGTGGGGATCAGACTCAGGGAATCTTACAACAAATTACCAATATTCAAAAAAAAGAAGCTTTGAGTGGCAGAGAAGAAATATGGAGTAAGACTATAAGCGATATGAGCTTATTAGGGCATGGAACTAATTACTTTGATTTAAATTTTGGCTTGGGAGGTCATAATAGTATTATTATAGCTTTGGGTTCTAATGGATTGATTGCAGCCTATTTAATGATCGGTTTTATGATGGCGAGTTTCTATTATACTTATAGGTATTTCAGAAGGTATGAGAAACAGGAACTTTATGCTTGTGGACCTTTGGTAATTACAACTGGATTTTGGTTTTTGGCTATGGGTGAGGGAATGTTTGGATCCTTGGGAAATGCAATGACTATGGCTTATATGCTATCGCTGGGAGTGACTATAATAAAAGTTGATCCATCAACGAATCGGCAATCAAACAAAAATTTACACCCGGAGCAGTTTCCTTAAAATTGTTCTACTAAATAAATTAGCCTCAAAGATGTGGACAAGTTTTTTAATTTATACCTACTCTTCAAAAAAAAAAATCCATGATGAACAGAATTAAAACAATAAATTTTTATCATTTTTTGTCTGCGGCACTGCTGTTTTTATCTGGGCTATTAGGATTTTTTTTATTTTCCTTAATATCCCATAATCAACCAATGTCTAATATATCGTGGAATAATGCTATTCAGGTTAATTCAATTAAAATTAATGAAAAACCTTTTTTCCCATTGGGGTTTTATCATATTTCTTTTCAGTTAGAAATTCAAAAAAAAATGGAAGCCCTGCGAGATATGGCTGCTGCCGGTTTCAATACTATTCATGCTTCATGTAACGATCTTAATGAATATAATACTTTTCTTGATGAAGCCGAGCGATTAGGTGTTTATGTAATTACTGAATTTAAAGGGACTGAACCTCTAGATGTGGTTGCTAAATTCAAAAATAAACCTGCTGTTTTAGGTTGGAGTATAGCTGATGATGTGGGAGACCATGAAAACAGTTATCAAATCTTGGAAATTCATAAAAAAATCAAAGCTATTGACCCTAAACATTTTACTTATATTAGTATCAGTAGTTGGTCTAAGAAGTGGGATGATTATGCTCATGTTGCCGATCTAATTGGTGGTCAGTCTTATCCTATTGGCTATCCTTTTAACAATCGACCCAAAAAATTACCCAATCATTTAATAGAAGTCAATTATGTATTCAATAAAGCTCGCACCGCAGCGGATCGATATCAGCATCCAGTTATTGCTAATTTGCAAACCTTTTCTTGGAAAGAATCACATTTTCCAACGCCTGATGAGGTTCAAAACATGACCTATCAGGCTTTACTTTCTGGTGTTAACGGCATTTTATTCTATACTTATGAGGATCGAGAGAACAGGATTAAAGAACATCCTGATGTCTGGAATCGTCTGAAGTTAATTAGGGCTGAAATCAACAAGATGAGTCCGGTTTTGTTGCTAGGTACTGTCAGAAAACTGAATACGAAATGGAATGATGTGCTAGCAAATTTGTGGACTTATCGTAACATAATATATGTCGTTATCATCAATACATCTCAGACGGAAACAAGACAGGTTTCTCTATTGTTTCCTTTCCAGACAAACAAAATATCCCAACCTCTATTTCCCGAGCTTCCATCTGGGATGATTTTTCAAAATGGTACATTTAGTGGTTTAATTCAACCAGGGGATGTTCATGTCTATCAATTATCTCAGTAAGTTTTTTATTATTTTATATAAAAAACTAGAGCAACAGAATTAAACCTATTTTTTCAGCAATTATAGGAGGATAAAATGGAACCACTTGTAAGCATTGGAATGCCAATTTTCAACAGTGAAAAAACTTTAAAATTGGCGGTTCGTTCTCTGTTAAATCAAACCTATTCTCATTGGGAACTTCTGCTAATTGATGATGGCTCTGAAGATCAAACATTAAATATTGCCCAGAGTTTCAAAGATTCGAGAATTCGAGTCATAGCCGATGGACTTAACCAAAAGCTTCAGCGTCGTCTAAACCAAGCGATCGCTCTGAGTCATGGTAAGTATTTTGCCAGAATGGATGGAGACGATATTGCTTATCCAGAGCGTCTAAAATCTCAAGTAGCATACCTTGAAGAACATCCTGAAATTGACCTTTTAGGAACAAATGCTCTAGTCTTTGATAGAGAAGGAAATCCTATGGGAATAACTCAAGGAAACCTTGAACACAATGAAATTTGTCATCGTCCGAGAGCAGGCTTCAAAATATTACATCCCACTTGGATGGGAAAAATTGAATGGTTTCGGACTTATCAATACCGAACATGGGCGACTCGGGCTGAAGATTATGAGATTCTACTTCGGAGTTATCAAACCAGTCATTTTGCCTGTGTTCCCGATATTTTACTAGGATATCGTGTAGCAAATTTGTCACTAAAAAAGAGTTTACTCAGTCGCTATACTCTGTCTATGGTTTTACTAGAAAAAGCCTGGATTGAAAAAAAATATGGGTGGACATGGGGAGTAGTAGAGCAAGTAGCAAAAGCTTCAGTAGATGCTGTGGCAATGAGTACAGGTCTAAATTTCAAGATCCTGCGGCATCGGACTGGTAATCACCCAGTTTCTCCAAAAGAATTAAGGCGGTGGAAAGAAATTTGGGAGAAGTCTAATAGTGATACTGAAGATATCAAGTATTAGGGCTAGAGACATCCAAACAGTATCGAGACGAAATTATCCAGAAACAGCGGAATGAATTTTACCGCTATGTACGAGAGATGACTGAAGCGTGGTTGAGACAAAAATAATGAAAAAACTGTTAGTAGTGACAACTATCCCAGAAACCCTGAATTTCTTTTTACCCATTGCTGCTAAATTGCGTGCTCAGGGGTGGCAAGTGGATGGGATGGCCGATCGGGTGTCCCAGAGTCCCAAACATCTAAAAGCATTCGATCGCGTTTGGGATGTTGAATGGTCAAGAAATCCCTTAGATCCCCGCAACTTAACGATCGCGCCCCAACAAATCCAAAAAGTGTGGGCTGAAGAATCTTATGATTTGGTCAATGTTTCTACACCTGTAGCCGCTTTTGTCGCTCGCTATAGCCTCAATAATTTACGCAAGCAAGGTAAAGTCAAAATCATTTATACAGCCCAAGGTTTTCACTTTTATCGAGGAGGTTCTCCTCACCGCAATGCGATTTTCTTGACTCTAGAAAAATTAGCAGGTATGTGGACTGATGAGTTAGTTGTTGTTAATCGCGAAGATGAGGAAGCTGCGAAACGCTATGGACTCATCGCCCCCGATCGCGTTCATTATATCCCCGGAACTGGTTTAAATGTGGAACGCTTTAATCCCAGTAATATTCCTGAAACAGAGGTAATACGGGTGCGTCAAGAGTTGGGACTGACACCGGAAAATCCTTTATTTTTGTCTGTGGGAGAATTCATACACCGCAAAAGACCAGAAGATATTATTAGGGCTTTTGCCCAGTTAGGACGTACCGAAGTGCATTTAGCCTTCGCCGGTAATGGAATTCTGTTTGAGGAAATGCAACAATTAGCATCAAACTTAGGACTCCAAAATCAGGTGCATTTTTTGGGCTTACGTTCCGACATTCCGATTTTGCTGCGGGCATCTGTGGCGACAATCTTGGCATCGTCCCAAGAAGGTCTTCCTAATTGTGTGATGGAATCTTTATGTGCAGAAGTTCCTGTGATTGGGACTGAGATTCGAGGGACTCGCGATCTGTTGCAAAATGGCAACGGTATCTTAGTAAAAGTGGGAGACATTCAGGCATTGACCCAGGCAATAACCTGGATTTTAGAGCATCCAGAGGAAGCTAAGACAATGGGTAAAGGAGCAAGAAAACAGATGATGGCTTATGCCGAGAAACCGATTAATGAACTCTATGAATCTCTCTATTACTCCCTTTGAATTAGGACAATTCATCTCTATAACTCACTAAAAAGCATCCCAAATATATGCAAACAAAAAATATTAATTCAAGCGATCCTTTGTGGATACAAACTCTAGAAAAAATCCCCCACGATTTTTATCATTTGCCTGGGTACGTAGATTTAGAAGCAACAAGAACCCACGCTAAGGCAGAAGCTATTTTGATTGCCGATGGCGAACAAATATTTTTCTTGCCTTATTTGTGGCGAGAGTGCCATGATTTATTCGCAGACACAGTAGAAATTTTTGATGTAATATCGCCCTATGGTTATCCCGGATTTTTGTTAAATAAATCCGCAGCTAATACGCCTAATTTTTTAAATTTAGCAATAAATCAATTAACCAATGAATGGCGAAATAAAAATGTATGCTCTGCTTTTTTACGACTCCATCCTATTCTGAACTCTAACATTAATCAAGTAAAAGATGATGATTTATTTACCCTAAATGGAGAAACTGTTTATATCAACTTAGAACTTGACAAAAGTGAAATATGGCATCAAACTAGAGGAGATCATCGGAATAAAATAAATAAACGAAAACGCGAAGGCTTTTCGGCAAAAATGGTTCCTATCGAGGAATATATTAATGAGTTTAATGCGGTCTATGAAGAGACAATGGATCGGGTTGGCGCGTCAAAATTATATTATTTTGGAGTCGAATATTTTGCAAAAATGAGCGAGGCATTAGGAGATAAATTGCATTTATGTATGGTAGAATTGCATGGGGAAATTACCTGTGGTGGTTTGTTTACTGAATGTTGTGGCATCGTTCAATTTCACCTAAGTGGTACAAAGTCAAGCTTTTTGAAACAAGCACCCACCACTCTAATGTTAGATTATGTTCGATTCTGGGCTAAGGAACGGGGCGATCGAGTTTTGCATCTAGGTGGTGGTGTGGGCGGTACAAAAGATAGTCTTTACGATTTTAAGGCTGGCTTTTCTAAGGAAAGACAAACTTTTTTTACCCTCCGCTTAATTACAGATGAAGAAAAATATCTTCATTTAGTTAAATTACGTGCAAAATATCTGAATATTGAGGTGGAGAAGCTACTGAATACCAATTTTTTTCCGGCCTATCGCTCGAACGGATGAGGATAATTGTATGATGGACAACAAAATGTACAGCTAAGTAGAATTTGATAGTTGGACAGTTCAAGAACAAAGGAATAGTTTACGGACGGTTTCTGTGAAAATAAGTAATCAATCAGGGAACATGAATAATCACCAATCGCTTATCACCAAATTTGCCAAATTAGTTAAGTGGGTATTAGATAGATTAGTTGCTGCGATCGCCCTGTTGGCTTTCTCTCCCGCGATACTAATTGTGGCGATCGCCATTTATATGCGTATGGGGCAACCGATTGTTTTTACCCAACCCCGCCCCGGCAAAGACGGTCGCATTTTTAGCTTCTACAAATTTCGCACCATGACCAGCGATTGTGATGGGGAAGGAAACTTACTCCCCGATGAACAAAGATTAACCGCGATCGGTGAATTTTTGCGTCGCACCAGCTTAGACGAACTTCCTCAACTCTGGAATGTTCTCAAAGGGGATATGAGTTTGGTTGGCCCTCGCCCCTTGTTAGTAAGATATCTAGAACGCTACAGCCCTGAACAAGCACGCCGCCATGAAGTTATGCCCGGTATCACTGGGTGGGCGCAAGTGAACGGTCGCCGACTACTAGATGCAAATTGGTCAGAGAAATTTAGGCTCGACGTTTGGTATGTCGATCATTGGAGTCTGTGGCTGGATTTGAAAATACTTTGGCTAACAGTAGGTCAAGTATTGGGACAAAAAGAAATCAGCCAAGCAAATCATGCTACAAGCGAAGAGTTTAAAGGTAATGAATAAGGAATTAGAATCACTGACAGAAAGATGGGAATTCGGCTCAGAATTCCATTGGTCCGATGATGCTTTAGCACCATCATCATCGGCAACTTTATTTCCAGAAAAATATGAACTATTTGCCACGGGGACAGGCGTTTTATTGTCTATACAACGTTTGTTAAAAGGCGATGGAACTCGATTGAGGCTGCATTTGCCAACCTACTTCTGCATGGAAGTGGCACAGAAAATGAGTAAAGTTTTCGAGCTCTGTTGGTATCGAGATTTGCCTACAGAACCAACACCAGACTTTAACACGCTTCGCCCGTTACCGGGTGATTTGGTGTTGGCAGTTAATTTGTTTGGCGTGAAAGAAGGGAAAGCTTGGCAAGATTGGCTAACTCAACAGGAAAATATTATCTTAATTGAAGACCACAGCCACGATCCCTTCTCGCTTTGGGCACAGCAGACTAGCGCTCACTACGCGATGGCATCCCTGCGAAAAACACTCCCTATTCCCGACGGAGGAATGGTGTGGTCTGGGCAAAAAATGGAACTCCCTCGACCTTCTCAATCAGAATCACCCGCGGCTTCCCAAAAACTCACAGCTATGCTACTAAAACGAGCATATTTGATGGGTGCGGATATTTCCAAAGATAGCTATCGAATACTGCAAATGCAAGGCGAGGAAGATCTGATTAATGATGGCGATCGCGCCATTTCTACCCTGACCAAAAGTATCCTGTTAAGTTTAAAAATTGACGAAATGAGGCAACGGCGAGAAGCCAACATCAGAAAATTTTTAGATTTGGTATTGAAAAATAAAAATGACTGTTGGCAACCCATTTGTACTGATTGGAAACCAGGTGCAGTACCTTTTAACAGCATTATCCTGTGTAAAAATCATCAAATTCGACAAGAACTGCGCCGATTTTTGATAGGCGAAAACATTTTCGCCCCAGTTCATTGGCCACAACCGCCAGATCTAGTATCGGGTAAGGATGCCCTGGCATTCGATTTATCCAATCGACTCTTGATAATTCCCACAGATCATCGTTATTCCTACAACGATATTGAGCGAGTCGCTGCCAAAATGGGTGTATTTTTACCCACTCATTAGTTATATTTTACGAGAATGAAATACTAGGAGAAATGTTCATGCTTGTCTTTATTATGCCGGTCAAGAGTAAGGAAATTACAAATTCCTGGGAAATCCTCTCGAAATTAGTGGAACGATGCGTTAAGTCTGCTTGTAACCAAACATCACTTAATTTCCGAGTAGTTGTGGTTTGTAACGAGAAACCGAATATTCAGTTTCAACATCCTCATATTTACTATGTTGAAGTAGATTTTCCCGTACCTATTTACAAAGATACCGAACCGGAACGACTGAAGGGTTATGACTATGCTTTGCATAGCAAAGAAATAGTCATGAAAAATGCAGACAAAGCCAGAAAAATTTTAACGGGAATAGAATTTAGTCAACAATTTCAGCCTTCACATATTATGGTGGTAGATTGTGATGATTGTGTTAGTAAAAAACTAGCTGAGTATGTCCATAGACACGAGGATGGTGATGGTTGGGTCTTCAGAAAAGGATACATCTATCGAGAAAACAGTAAAATTCTTTACATGAACACTAAAACTTTTAATCAGACCACAGGCACCTCGGTGATTATTAAGTATGGTTTGCATAAGCTGCTTTTTGAAAATCCTGACTTGTATGCTCATAGCTTTAATGTGTTACCAGGTGCCAATATCCAACCTTTACCCTTTGTAGGAGCTGTTTACACCATTGAAAATGGTGAAAATATTTTAGCCAACAAACAAATAACGTCACAGATTATCAACACAAATTTGATGAAAGATATTGGCTCTCTCATTAAAAAGATTTTTAAGTATAGATTGGTATTTTTGAGTAAGTCAATAACTGATGAATTTGGCTTGTATCCCTGTGGTGGAAGCCATTAGCAACCAGCAGATTAAAAGTGCTGTATACTTAGTCTGCGAAAAATTATTGCTTCCGGGTTGAAATAGCCCAAAGTGGTAATTGGAAACATTACTTACAGTTTATTTTACATAGTGAAAAAACAAATTCTGCTATCAACACCTCACATGGGTTCCCTCGAACAGGAGTTCGTCAAAGAAGCCTTTGACACCAACTGGATCGCCCCCGTCGGTCCCCATGTAGACGCTTTCGAGCAAGAATTCTGCGAAGTAGTTGGCGCTAAACACGCGGCGGCTGTTACTTCGGGTACCGCAGCTTTGCATTTAGCCCTCAAATTAATTGGTGTCGGTGCGGGAGATGAGGTTTTTTGCTCGACTTTGACTTTTATTGCGACTGCTAGCCCGATTACTTATCTTGGTGCAAAACCTGTTTTTATTGATAGCGATCGCACTTCTTGGAATCTAGACCCCAACTTGTTCCGAGAAGCTCTTGACAAACGAGCAAAAATTGGTAAATTACCCAAAGCTGTTGTCATCGTACACCTCTACGGTCAAAGTTGCGACATCGACCCAATTCTAGCAGCTTGCAATGCTTATGAAATTCCGCTAATAGAAGATGCAGCCGAATCTCTAGGGGCTAGCTACAAAGGTCGATCGCCTGGAAGCTTTGGTAAAATCGGCATTTTCTCATTCAATGGTAACAAAATTATCACCACTTCCGGCGGCGGAATGTTAGTTTCAGATGACCAAAAATTAATAGAAAAAGCTCGTTTCTTGGCAACCCAAGCCCGCGATCCCGCTCCTCATTACCAACACTCAGAAATTGGCTACAATTACCGTCTTAGCAATATTTTAGCTGGAATTGGTCGGGGACAATTGCAGGTTTTAGAGGAAAGAGTACAGGCGAGAAGGCACAATTTTGAATTTTACAAACAAGCTTTAGGAAACTTGCCGGGAATCGAATTTATGCCGGAAGCAGCTTTTGGCAAAGCTACTCGCTGGCTGACTTGTTTGACAATCGATCCAGCCGCTTTTGGTACAGATAGAGAACAGGTTCGTCTCGCCCTCGCCCAAGAGAAAATAGAAGCGCGTCCGGTTTGGAAACCTTTACATTTACAGCCTGTTTTTGCTGATTGTGAATGTATCGGCGGTGCGGTAGCTCAAGAGTTATTTGAGTATGGGCTTTGTTTACCTTCTGGTTCTAATTTAACCGATGAAGATTTAGAGCGGGTAACAAGTGCGATCTCGCAAATTCACAAAGAACATGGATGATCTAGCCGAAGAAAGTTCGGCAACGGATTCGGTAATATTGTTTACGGTTGTTTGGAAAAGATTAAACCGCTCTTGCCGCAAAGTCTCCAGAAGAGAAGAGAGATGAATACAGGACGATACCAAAGTATATCCCCGACTTCTTCAATAAGTCGGGGATATCGGTATTCTGTTTTTTGATTGATGCTGCTACCATTCTTGTAATGCGATCGCAATTCCCTTTCTCAACCCCAGTTCCAAATTATCTTCTTTCAGTAAATTTTCTAATTTCTGCCTCACCCGATCGCCACCTAGCTGTTTGAGCGCTGATAAACTGTGCAGCCTGACTCTGGTATCTGGGTTAGCCAACAGTTGAATCAAACAATCTAGCGCCCTGAAATCTCCTAATTGACCTAAAGCTAAAGCTAAAGATTGTTTGACTTCCACCTGCTGGGCTGCCGGATGACTACTTTCGAGAAAATCGATCAGAATCTCAGCAGCTTTGCCTTTTAATTCCGGCTTTGACAGACGCCCCAACACCGTAATAATTTCTTGACAAACAGCATAATTAATGTTATGAAATTCTCCTGTTAGCGCTTGTTGCAAATATTCCCAAGCCGCGCTTGTTTCCATCCAGCTTAAAGCCCGAACAGTTTCAATTTGCAATTCCACCGGAGTTGTTACCGATCGCAATAATTCAAATAAAGCCGTCGCCGCTGCATCCGTTTTCAGCCGTCCCAGAGCCATCGCAGCTTGCTGACAAACTTCCAAACGGATATCCCACAACAAAGGTTTCAGCAAATTAACTAAATCGAATTCTGCGTCTAGGTACGAACGAACTCCTAGGGCTCGCACGGCTTCTTTTCTGACTGCTGTGGCGGGATCTTTGAGTGCTGCTATCAATACCGGCCCAATCCGCGAGTCGTGAAAAGTGCTCAGCGCCTCGATCGCCGCCAAGCGCACTGCAACTTGGGAATCTCCGACTACACTCAACAGCGGTACGATGGTTTCAGTGTGGCGAATTTGAGCCAGTGCTTCTGTTGCAAACTGTCGGGAGTCTGCTTGGGATAACAGAGCTGCTAGGGATGCGACTGCTGTTGGCCCTAAATTCCCCAGGGTTTCCGCTGCGATTTGACTCAATTCTTCGTCGGAATTTTTGACTAATTTTGCTAAAGTTTCAATCACTTCCGGGCGATCGAACTTTCCGAGGATGCGGGTGGCGAACCACTGCTGTTCGGTATCTGCGTCTTCGTTTTCGAGTATATCGATTAAGGGTGCGATCGCCCTAGTTCCCAGATTGGGCAATATTTTCGCAATATCCCATCGATCTTGAAAATCGCCCCATTCTAAGGCTTCTATGGCCAAACTTACGGCCTTGTCTAAATTTTGTGTTTCCAGCGCCTGCTGTCCCTTTAGTGGCAGTTGTTGCAAGCATTGGACAAGTTCAGACCAGTTTTGGCGATCGGCAGCGGCTTGCGCTTGTTCTAAAATATTAGACATAATTTTAGTTGAGCTTTTTTAAGGAGGGAGGTAGATGAACGTTTGCAGTGGGCAATTGATAGTTGACCTTTATTGTTATAACAAATAACCAATAACCAATAACCAATAACAATGAAAAAAATGAAAAAAGCTCTACTGTTAATAAACCAGCACTCCCGAAAAGGGAAAAATCTATTCTCTCAAGCAACTGCCCAATTGCAAGCACTAGGTTTTGAGTTAATTGTAGAGTCTAGCACCGATCCTCACGAACTTTCAGCAATCATAAAATCCTACCAAAATTTGGTGGAATTAGTCATAGTCGGCGGTGGAGACGGCACTCTCAATGCAGCCATCGAAGGTTTAATTGACACTCAGTTGCCCTTGGGTATTTTGCCCATGGGAACTGCCAATGACTTAGCTCGCACTCTCGGAATTCCTACCTCTTTATCAGCAGCTTGTCAAGTAATTGCCAGCGGTAAAGTCCGGCGCATAGACTTAGGTTGGGTGAACGGCCAGCATTTTTTTAATGTAGCGAGTTTGGGATTGAGCGTGCAAATTACCGAACGACTGACGAAAGAAGTCAAGCAGCGTTGGGGTATTTTAGCCTATGCTTTTACTGCGTTGCAAGTAATTTGGAAATCCCGAATTTTTAGAGCGGAAATTCATACAAATAACCAAATTTTTTATGTAAGAACTATTCAAATTGCGATTGGTAACGGTCGCTACTATGGCGGTGGCATGACGATTGCGGAAGATGCAACCATAGACGATCGGCGACTAGATTTGTACAGTTTGGAAACAAATAATTTGTGGGAAATAATCGCTTTACTTCCTGCCATGAGGCAAGGCAATCATGCTATTTGGTCTAATGTTCGCACCTTGGAATCTGAAGAAATTGAGGTGTATACTACCAAACGTCTTGCGATTAATACCGATGGTGAAATCACAACTCATACTCCTGCGAAATTTCGAGTTATTCCTAAAGCTTTAATAGTTATAGCACCGTAATAACTCACAACTTATATATAGCCTTTCTTAGAAAGATGAGGTAATTGGTAATTGGTAATTGGTAATTGGTAATTGGTAATGCCCTATACCCATCCCCCCTAGGGGGGGGGCAGGGGGGGGTTCCCCATGCCCCATGCCCCATACTTCGACAACGCTGGAGCCCAAGTGCCCCATTACCCATTACCCCATTGGTGTCAACTTAAGGCCAAACCCTGTCACAGACTACTGTTTGACGATTAAGGCCAGATCCCCCCTAACCCCCCTTAAGAAGGGGGGGACAGGAGTCCGATCAAAGTCCCCCTTCCCCCCTTGGGGGGGGCTAGGGGGGGGTGGGGATTTAGGGGGATCTAGACTCAGGTAAAAACCAGATTTCTCAAGGCTTTCAGGCTTAAGTTGACACCTATGCCATTACCCATTACCCATTACCCACCTAACTGAGAAAGGCTATATATGTGTCTTGTAGAACAGGCATCTTGCCTGTTTTTT
This sequence comes from Microcoleus sp., assembly GCF_041354475.1. Taxonomy (NCBI): domain Bacteria; kingdom Bacillati; phylum Cyanobacteriota; class Cyanophyceae; order Oscillatoriales; family Microcoleaceae; genus Microcoleus; species Microcoleus sp. The sequence continues at coordinate 32,126 of NZ_JBGJZU010000010.1, read as the reverse complement.
TATCAGTTAATAATCGCCCCCAGCACCGTATTCCCAGGCTTCAATTAATCGGTGAAAATAATATTGCTGCTGCGGTGACAACTGCTTCACCTGCGGTTCTACAGCTTTAGCCAAAGGCTGCAATCCCGTATAAATCCCTAAATTTACATAATGAACCATCCAATCCAACAAATTAGGTATTCCCACCTGCGGGATGATTTTCATCACTAATCCAGGATGACTAATTGCAGTTTTAAACAGCGTTTGTGACAAAGCCGGAAACAGCACGATATCCTGAAGAAATGGTTTGAGTACAGGTTCCCCCAACTCTTCCATTACCTGAAACACACTAGACAAAAGTTGATTAATTTGATTGGGGGCGATTTTCTGATTCATCGTCGCACTCATGGAACGCTGAAACAACCAGGTGACAGATAGATTTGGCTGATAGGGCTGCAAAAGTGCCAGGGAATTTTGACTGAGACTGTCGCTTGTTAAAGCTTCGTGAATTCCCAGAGTTAAGCGCTGAAGATGACGCACCATTGCGCCGAAACCACCAAAGCTGAGGGGAGATTGACTGCCGCTGCTATCTCCGACGGGGAGAATTCGATTCCAAGGGGTTTTGAGAGGACTTTGGCGATAGCAAGGGAAAAATCCATAGAGTGCTCTTTGAAATTTAAGCTGGTGAAGTTCGACCTTTTGATATTGGGGAAGCAAGCGCAGATATTCTTCAAATAATGTTTCTAAACTGAATCTTTCTGTGTCGGCATCTAGGTAAGTAAATAGGTAAGTGGTGCGCCCGTCTCGCGCGGGAAATGCTTCCCAAAAATATTGGCACTGATTTTGCATTGGGGTGAAGGATGCAAATAAGTCGCCGGTGTCATTTTTGGGGAATCCTTGGGCGCAACTACCGACTACTAAGCAGACGGCATCGGGTTTTTTGCCTTGTCTGGCTTGTCGCACAATGGGTGAAAAATGCCCCATTGCGTCTATTAATAATCTGGTTTTAAATAAATTTGGGGCTGCTTGCGCATCTGTACTGGTAGATTCTATGACAACTCCATTTGGGTGAATGGTTGCTTTTTTAAATGGTGTATTTTCAAATAGTTTACCTCCGGCTTGGAGAAAGCGCTGTTTGAGGGTTTCGAGGAGGTAAACTGGGTCGATTCCAATGTTGAGTACGTCCCGCACCCAAATGTCTGGGGTATCGGGAAAGCTGATGCGGGCTGGATTATATTCGGTAGCAATGGCTTTTTCTATTTCTTCAAGGGATAGTAAATTTAGTTTTAAGAATACGTCTAATTCTTTGCGGGAAATGTTCCATTCTTGATCGCGGCCTCGCAGGATGCCACGTTCGAGTAAGGCAACTCGCCAGCCTTGCAGGGCTAGGGCTGTACCGATTAGTATTCCTAGGGTTGCGCCGCTGATAACTATGTCGAAGTTTATGGTTTCGAGGGGTTGTGGGCTGTACTCGACGGCTTGGGGTGTGGGTGCGGTGTTTTGTTTGAGGTTTTCCCAGAGTCGATCGACCTTTCGCAGGCCTCCAAGGGCGTCTCCCGGCACTTGGGAGAGGATTTTTTCGGTGAGGGACATCGGGTTTTAATATTAAATAGGGTTAGTTTTATAGTTTAGCTATTGGTATTTTTAATTTTTTTTAATTAAAACTGGAACAGGCATATTGCCTGTTCTTGAATGGAGTAATTCACAGCCATCTTGCCTGGGCCAGACTGATTTCACAGGCTTTTGGGCCTGTGTCACTGGCTTTTGGCAATGATTTTTAATCAAGTGTACTTACTTCTTCAACCTGTAGTCGATCGCACGCAATGCGATCGCACACAATTGCACCACTCTCCGTACTCCGGGAAACTTCCAACTCAGCGTGCTGTGGTGCTTCAAACAACAAACGTTCTCCCGGAAATACCGTGCGCTCAAAATACCAATCAGGAATATTGGTAATCCGAGCAATTTGAATCTTGTTAGTAGTATTGATATACCAACACAAAATCTTTACAGAGGGATCGGAATTTACGGAGTTAATTGTTAAATTCATGTTCTTAAGTTGCTGTTTTTGTCAGGAGGTGATTTAATCAAAAAGTTGACTCTTACCAAACTAACACAATTTTTTTTAAATGGCAATAATTATGTTATTTCCCTAGGTATTTCAACGGTTTAATTTCTCTTTAAAATTCTTAACTTACTCTCAAGCTTGTGCAAAGACAGGCGTACCTAAAGAACAAGATTCCCATGCACCCATAACAGGTGCGCTCAACAATTGGCACTGACCAAAGGAACCTGTTTGCATTTGATAGTGATGGCAAAAAGTACATTTAGAAATAGAATGGCAATCGCGATCCGCCATTACAAGGGTGGGTTTTTGGGCTATTTTCTTGCGGTCTAGAAGTAGAGTGCTCATCAAATTACTTTTTAAATCATTACTTTCAAGTATGACAGCACAATTTAATACCCTGCGTCTATCTTAAGGCTTACTTAGTATTTATTCTGGGTCAGGGAGCTATCTAAACAACTTCCTTTTTTAGATTAAAAGCATAGGGATCGATTTAATCGGCGGATCGACAGCAATGACTAATGCCCTATACTTCGGCTAGCTCCCGTACAATTCCCTAGGTTCTAGGACTTAGGCGCTCTGTCCCTGAGCGCCCGATCGGAGAAGGGTTATATTTTCCTCTAACTTGTTAAATAAAGTAGCCAAAATAGTATTGGAAAATAAAAAACCTTCGGGATCGCTTAACCTCAAATTCCCGGAGAGTGGTAGCAGTTCGCCCTGATTTAAAGTTGTGTGAAGCGAAGCTATCCCGTCGGGAATCGCCCCATCAGAAGCCACAATTTCCACCCACCCTTGCCGCGAGTACGGTTGCAAAGACTGCCAAATTTTCTCAACCGTTTTTTGACCGAACTTATTAGCTAAATCTGACAAACTCAGCCCTTCTGCTAAACGCAAACCCAGCATTAAGGTTTCTAACAAAACTTCATTTTCTGACAGGGGGAAATTTTGCTTAATTGTCGAGTCAGCATCATCCTGGGAATCGATGGGAGAAATCGATCGCACCCATTCATAATATTCTTGAGTTTTGCGAGGTCTCGTCCACCGCACTCCATCCACATAACTCGCCGCCCCCATTCCCAAACCGTAATAAGGGCGATTTTCCCAATAAACCCGGTTGTGACGACACTGATAACCGGGCCGAGCATAATTAGAAATCTCGTAATGTTCGTATCCAGAACCGGTGAGAATTTCTCGCGCTAAACGGTACATTTGAGCAGCGGTTTCATCCGCAGGCAAGGGTTGTTCCCCTGCTTGAAAATAGCGGCCGAAAGCTGTGACGGGCTCAATAATTAAGTCGTAACTCGACAGGTGAGTGGGGGAAATTGCTACGGCGGCTCTCAGGGAAGCTTCCCACTCAGAAGCAGTTTGGTGCGGCAGTCCCGATATCAGGTCTAAACTGAAATTGACTATACCCGCGGCTGGAATTATTTCTACTGATGCAAAAATATCAGCGACAGAGTGCGATCGCCCGCAAGCTTGCAACAATTCATCCTGAAAAGCTTGGGAACCCAAACTAACTCGATTAACTCCCGCTGCTACATATCCCCGCAACTGTTCTAAAGTAAAGGTACCTGGGTCTATTTCTATAGAAATTTCCGCCTCAGCAGCAATCCCAAATTGGCTGTCGAGAGTTTCTAAAATAGTAGTTAATTGTCTCACTGACAGCAGCGAAGGTGTACCGCCACCAAAAAAAACTGTGTTCAGGGATGCCCCTTTATTGGGCGTTTTCTGAATTTCTTGACATAGTACCTCTACGTATTGCACGATTGTGCCGGAATTATCGCCATTTTTGCGATCGCCCACTACAAACACCGGAAAATCGCAGTAATAACAGCGGCGACGACAAAAAGGTATGTGCAGGTAAGCCGAACTGGGAATCCCATAATTTGCCCTTTGCGCCCCTTTGTCCCGTTCAAATGTTAAATAATCTGTGGTAAATTTCATTCAATCTCACCTAAAAATTACTATTTCTCATCTTGAATTTTAATTAAATTGTCAATAATAATTATGTATTTTATGACAGTTTGTTAACTCAATGAGAATGGGGCGATCGCCTATTTCAGTTTAAGCACAAACTGTTTTGAGTAGCAGTAATTCCCGAAGCTACCGCCACATCTGCCCCCATCGAGGAATTTGGTAGATGCGATCGCCGGCGACTCATGGCCTACAGGGCGATCGCACATCCCCCAAAAGTGACAACCACGAAAAATAAGTTTATGAAAATTAATCAGTAAATAGAGCGATATCCGTCCGAAAGCCAGAAAAAACTATCGGCACGGGAAAGATATAATGTAAACAAATTCATTAACCTCGAACAATGCTAGACGCAATCATAATTATCTCATTCATAATCGCAGGGGGAGGTATCGGCTTTTACGGAGTCGAACTCCTACCCACTAACTTGCTGGAACAAGTTACAAATATACAAGGTTTAAGTTCTGTACTGGGAGCCTTTGGGGCATTAATCGGATTCGTGCTAGGATTAGTGGCTCAAACTACCTACCGACGGGTAGAAAAGCAATTTCGCGATATGCCGGTGGAAATGCTGCTGACACGGGCGATCGGCTTAATCATCGGACTCCTAGTAGCCAACTTAATGCTAGCCCCCCTGTTCCTGCTACCAATTCCCCGCGAGTTTGGCTTCATCAAACCTCTAGTTGCAGTCTTAGGTAGCGTCATGTTCGGTTTTACAGGAGTCAGCTTAACCGACACCCACGGCCGCGCTTTTCTGCGACTGATCAACCCCAAAAGCTTAGACACCACAGTGTTAATGGCTGAGGGTACTTTTAAACCTGCCAGTGCCAAAGTTGTCGATACAAGCTGCATTATTGACGGGCGAATTGAAAATCTACTAGAAACAGGCTTTCTCGAAGGTCAAATAATCATCCCCCAATTCGTTCTCCAAGAATTGCAAGTAATAGCTGATTCCGCCAACGACCAAAAACGAGTACGAGGTAGACGCGGCTTAGATATTCTCAACCGCATCAAAGAAACTTATCCAGAACGGATTCAAATTCACTCGGCTGACTACGAAGATATTGCCACAGTCGATGCCAAATTAGTCCGTTTTGCTTTAGATATCGACGGCATTTTGCTCACAAACGATTACAATTTATCGAAAGTAGCTACCGTTCAAAAACTGCCTGTTTTGAATATTAATGATTTGACTCATGCAGTCCGTCCGACTTATTTACCAGGAGACACCATCGATCTCAAAATCCGCAAAGAAGGCAAAGAACCTTCTCAAGGAATTGGCTACTTGGATGACGGCACAATGGTTGTCGTGGAAGCTGGTAGCAGCTACGTTGGTGCTGAAGCCAGAGTTGTTGTTACCAGTGCCCTGCAAACAACCGCAGGGAGAATGATTTTTGCCCGCCCTCAAGAGTCAGTCATTGCTTAACATAAAGTAACATGGCTAGAGCAATTAGGATGAAAAATTGCGATCGTTGTTTCCTAGCAGCCCCGATTCTCTACCGTGTGCGGTATGATGAATCGGGGCTGTGGTTTTTTGTATGTCTTAAGTGTTGGGAATCCCTAAGTAATTTGTTCAGGGTGTACCCGAAATAATTAACGTGCTCGTAGCAGACATTCCCAATGCCGAAACAGGTTTTAGACTGTTATTTTCAGTAACACCTTTTCCCGGATATCAAGCAGAAATGTTGTTGTTAAGAGAAGAATACGGCGGCAACTGGTATCGGTGGGAATCGAAAAATATGGAAGGCTGGCTTTGTCCAGCTTTGTTCAAATATTTTACCAAAGCACCGGCGAAATTATACTGCAAAGCTGAAAAAATACCATAATTTAAAAACAAGTCAATGAAAAACTTGTCAATGTTTACAAGAAACTTATTTAAACCAGTCGATCGCCTATCTCGAAACAAGCCCAAAAACACCCTGTATCTGTTTGGGGTATTTGCGCTGTCGATCCTAGCAGCAGTCTCCGCAGCGATCGCGGCAATTAGCGCACTCTTAGCCCCCGTGGAACCGCAAATAATGAGTAAATTCCTAGACGCTACAGGGTTCAACGATATCTCATCCTCTGCTTCAGGCGATCGACTCTCACGCCCAATTAATATCTTAATCATGGGTGTTGACGGCGTACCCAAAACTTCGCTAAACTCCCCGAAAAACTTTGACGGGCGCAGCGATACAATACTCCTAGTCCGCATCGATCCTAGAGATAAATCTATTAATTTACTTTCGATTCCGCGAGATACAAAAATCGAAGTCCCCGGAATTAGCTTCAGCAAAATTAACGAAGCCAATGCTAAAGGAGGTTCAGCCTTAGCCTTACGATTAATTAGCACTATGCTGAACAATATTACTATCGATAGATACCTCCGAGTTAACACCGGTGCCTTGCGGGAATTAGTCGATTTATTGGGACCAGTTGAAGTATTTGTACCTCACACCATGTCCTATCAAGATAATAGTCAAAAGTTAACCATCAAATTAGCACAGGGCTGGCAAACTCTCAACGGAGAACAAGCAGAGCAATTTGCTCGATTTCGCCATGACGGTTTGGGAGATATCGGCCGCATTGGACGTCAGCAATCTTTGATTCAAGCGATGCGAAATCGCCTCGGAAGTCCAGCGGTATTACCCCAAATACCACAAATTATTCGAGTGATGCAAAAATATGTCCATACTAATTTAAACTTTCAGGAAATATTGACCCTTGCAAATTTTAGTTGGCAATTAGAACCAGATAATTTTAAAATGGTGATGTTGCCAGGGCGTTCTAGTTCAGCCGAAGGAGATTCTAGGAGTTATTGGATTTTAGATAAGACGGGGCGCGATCGCATTATGACACAATATTTCAAGCAAGGCGCATCGGATTTCACCCAAGGGCGATTTCGCAATCCGGGCGATTCTGCTTCACTCAAAAACCTCAAAATTGCCCTCCAAAATGCCAATAGTAAACCTAAAACAGCTAAAAATGTGGCAGCATTTCTCCGAAAAAAAGGCTTTTCTAATGTATCGGTAGCCCCGGATTGGGCAGACAAGCAACTTCAAAGCCAAATTATTGTCCAGCAAGGTGATTTAGAGGGAGCAAATATGCTTCAAAAAGCATTAGGCGATGGTAAAATTGAGGCAGCTTCTACTGGTGAAATCGATTCGGACTTGACAGTTCGCATCGGCGAAGATTGGGTAAAAAATTTTTAAATAGACTTGTTCTAATCTCAAATATTTAAATCCTTGTCGGTGGGACAGGCTCAATATTAGCATCAAAGCCACCGACTTGATTTGTCCTAATTATCCACAGGAATGATGCTTGTTTTAATAATATTTTGGCAAGTTCATCTTGGGTGCGTCTGGGTAACATGGTTCGGTAACTAATCGCAGCTTTTAGTGGATTAGTTATACTCCTGAAGTGACTTTTTTTATGGTGAGCATGAATTCCCACTAATCTAGCATTTTTGCGCCAATCAGGACGGACAATGCCCAGGGGAATTAAGATTTTTTCTAAACTTTTGCCTAAGGCTACTAATTCTTGAAATCTTTGAGTTTGTACGTCGGTGGGATGGGTTTTTAGCCAGTCTTGAATCTGAGGATTTGATTCTACTTCGGCAGTGATTTTTTTGATGGTAGCGTAAATTGCTTGACTGGAATCTTGCACGCAGGAAGTTGCAGGGGTGACTAAACTCGCCCCGGTACCGTCTCCGCTGCGATAACGCGCCATCATGATATCTAATTGCTGGTTTAATTCGTCTAAAGGTGACAATTGGATGCTGTCGAAGTGGTAGTCAAGACACACGCAATCTAATTTACAAATGATATCGCAAACTGGGCGATCGCCCAACCAACCTCTTGCCAAGTCTCCCATATAACTTTGCCATTTGCTCGCACCGGCGATAATTCCGTCGGGATTGTGGGCGTACACTTGTTTGTATTCTATGTCAAAACGTAATTCATTGGTAAATCGATCGCGCACAACTTTGGCTATGCCAAAAGCAAAATGTCCTGTGACAATTCCCAGGGGGGCGAATTCGGCTTTTTTGCCACCGATACCGCCGAAACAGTGAATCACGATACCCATATCTCCTTCTTGCCAAGGGGAAGTACGAGCGTTTTCTGCTTCGTTTGACGACGATAATAATACTATCTTAGCTTGCCCTTTTTGCTGGCGTGTATTTTGCCAATTTTTGCTGTTTAAATAATCCAGGGATTTGGGCAGTCCAAAATGTGTTTCATCTGGGATTAGTTTGGTGATTTTTCGGGGTTCGATTGCTTGGACAACAAAAATATTGTCGGGACCTTTTTCGCCGTAAATGTACCAGCCTTCCGGATTTAATGGGGATTTTTCGATCAGGTGATTTGTAGACCTCGCTACGCCATTTTTGTCTGGCTTGACTTGGGGAATCCGAATGATTTCGGCCGGGCCATCAAACTGTTGAGATTTTTTGTTAAAATGGCGGACAATAAATTTGTCGCCGTTGGGTTTGTTTCGTTGGAGAATTGAGATGAGGGCGCACCAACGTCCGATAATTTGTACTGGTTCGCGCTCGATGGTGAGTTCATAGCGATCGCTGCTGCTATAATGAGTAGCGATCGCTGGACGTCGCAGCATCACTGTCACGTTGTCTTCTAGTCTACTACCTGCCAGAGTTTCTAAAGGGCCGACATTGGCTAATCCGTTCAATCTATCTGGATGGATGTTGCCCGCTTTTTTACTATTTTCTACCTGTTTGGTGAAGTTAATATCTTGGGTGACAGCGTGGACAAAAAATTGAACTTCGCGATTGGTACTCCATTTTAAATTAACTATTTTACCGATAAAATTTTGATACTTTTTCGGTGCATGGAAAACTTCAAAAAATACTGAACCGTAGGGTTGCCGTTGTTCCTTTGATGGCAAAATTAAACGTCCATACCAAAGAGCGATCGGCTGATATAAATGGGCGATGGCTGGGGAATTTTTGTAGAGATTTTCCCCAGGTTGCAATGGCGGCACATTGCTGTTTTCTTCAAATATAGTCACCTCTCCCTGGCTGATATTTTTTCCGAATTGTGGCCTTAAATATTGTCGGTATTTTTGGAAAATCGCCTGCAACCACTTGATGAAAATCATCATAAAAATAAAAGCGGTTAACGAAAAAATTACCGTCAAAATTATCAACCCAATTCCGAAAAATAACCTGTTGACAAATTGACCTGACAGGAGAAGAGTTTTAGACAAGGCAAAAACAGATACTGTCATAAAATAATATCTAAAAACGAGTTTTTGGTTCGATCCAGTCGGTGCTGGTTTGAGTGCCGAAAACTAGGGCTCTATCGTCGTTGACAGCTACGGTTTGGCCGGTCGTATCAACGGCACAAAGAGGCCAAGTTCCCTCCCCCAAATTGCCAGCGCGGAACAAAACTTGTCCTGGACAAACTTGACTCCAACCCAACAATACAGCATGAGTGTAAAGACTGCGAGCGGGAGCAACAGTATAGGTATAATTATCATTTTTGTCCCAGATGACAGCGTAGTCAGACATATCCGAAGAACAGAAAATGGCTTCAAATTCGCGGGCGAGGAGGCGGGAACCTGTTTGATTCCAACCAACTGGTACTAAAATGGCGATCGTCCCAGACATATCAGTTTCGTCAGTAGCGTAAAACCCGCTTTCAGCCAGTGGCGAAGCAGCAGCCACGGTTTGCAGTTCCCCCGTTTTCAGATTTTCCACAAACATGACACTACTAACTCGACACTGGAATAATTCCGGCTGCACTTGTAACTCAATGCGACTGTAAGCCGCGTATTCACCATTAACCGAAACTAGGGAAGGACTGCGATAGTAGCGGACGCCAGAACCCATAGTCGAGCTAACTTTAGCATGAGTAGTGGTGATCCATTCCCAAGGAACGGGATAAGGGCTATTTAAAGGGTCGTTCATGGAGTTTTTTCCAAAAGTTATATTGCATTATCTAACAGATTTCGGCTCTAAAATCGTCAGATTTAAAATCTCACATCTAAAATAGACATCGGGCAAAAAGGCTGTCAAGGGTATCCAGGATGTCTACTCCACAGGAATGATTGTTTATGTTTCATCTCCAATCTCCAATCTCAAACCTAAAATCGAATGATAGTATCGAAATTGATATGGTAAGTGTACCGAGAGGGAGGAGCCATGACGGCATCTTTTAATCAAAAACCTTCAATTCCCCCAACTCGCGTCCCCAAGTCGCGGGGGAAAGGTGTTTTCGTACTATCGCTGATTTTTCGACTGTTACTGCTGGGGGTAGGCAGCGGTTTTGCCTGGGTTTTGGGAATGTCGATCGCCCAAATTTACCCATCTAGCGCCACGGAAATGCCCCTAGCCGAGAGATTCCTGCGTCTAACTCAAAATTTGACCCCCGGTGCGAAACGCCCACGAGCCAAGCAAATTCCGGTGCTACCAACACCAACCACTACGCCGAGCCCGCAGTCGCAACTCAATCCCGCCGCCAAACAGAAGTTGCAGTCAGATTTGAGACAGTTACAGGGAGAGTTGAACGCCCTCATCGGGCGCACGGCTGCTTTGGAAAGCCAGTTGGGTACCAGTCGCCCAACAGAAACCTTGGAAAAGCGATTGCAGTTGATGTCACGGGAATTAGCATCACCGGAAACAGCCTCAACGCCTACTCCGGCTTTACCCGCCATTGGCGCGACTGCAACTCCACAGCCTGTGACGGAGGCGCAACCAAGCGATAATCATCCCGTGTTTGCAGGGGAAGCGCTGATGGTGACATTGCCTAGCGATGTTTTGTTTGATACTGGCAGTATTTCCTTGCGCGTGGGAACCAATGCGATTTTAGATAATTTGGTGGCGGATTTGCGCAATTACCAGGGGGCGACGGTGCAGGTTTCTGGACACACTGATAATGTGGGGGAAGCGGTGGATAATCGCAATTTGTCTTTTGCGCGAGCTCAGGCGGTGGCGAACTATTTGTCTAATGTGCTTGGGGAGAAGTATCATTGGGTGGCGATCGGCTATGGAGACAGTCGCCCTTCGGTGGATAATGGTTCCGATGCCAATCGGCAGCGCAATCGCCGCATTGAAGTAGCAATTAGTCAGTAGTCAGTAGTCATTAGTCAGTAGTCATTAGTCAGTAGTCATTAGTCAGTAGTCAGTAGTCATTAGTCAGTAGTCAGTAGTCAGTAGTCAGTAGTCAGTAGTCAGTAGTCATTAGTCAGTAGTCAGTAGTCATTAGTCAGTAGTCATTAGTCATTAGTCAGTAGTCAGTAGTCAGTAGTCAGTAGTCAGTAGTCATTAGTCATTAGTCATTAGTCAGTAGTCATTAGTCAGTAGTCATTTACAAATTACAAATTACAAATTACAAATTACAAATTTATATGAAAATTATCTTTTTTGGCACTCCAGAATTTGCGGTTCCTACTTTATCCAGCCTGCTAAGTCATCCCGAATTCGAGGTGGTAGCTGTTGTCACTCAGCCGGACAAGCGTCGGGGAAGAGGCAATCAATTGATGCCTTCACCAGTCAAAATGGCGGCTTTAAATCACAGTCTCCCGGTTTTGCAGCCCTCGCGAATCAAGAAAGATGCCGAAACAATTGCCCAACTGCGGGCAGCGGAAGCTGATGTGTTTGTAGTGGTAGCTTATGGTCAGATTCTGTCTCAAGAAATACTGGATATTCCTAATATAGCTTGTGTCAACGTTCATGGTTCAATTTTACCGAAGTATCGCGGGGCGGCACCGATTCAGCGCTGTCTTTATGAGGGAGAAAAGGAAACTGGAATTACTACGATGTTGATGGATGCGGGGATGGATACTGGGGCGATGTTGTTGAAGGATTTTGCGGGAATTACGCTGTTGGATAATGCTGATTCTTTAGGAGATAGGCTGTCAGAAATTGGGGCGGATTTGTTGGTGGAAACTTTGGTTAAATTCAGGGATGGGAAAATAGAAGCTATTCCTCAAAATGAGGCAGAAGCGACTTATGCCCCCATGATTAAGGGTGCTGATTTTGTGTTGGATTGGTCGAAAAGTGCGATCGCGCTTCACAATCAAGTTAGGGGTTTTTACCCCGATTGTACGACGACTTTTCGCGGTAATTCCCTGAAGGTGATGGCTACAGCCCCAGTCGGGCCGGAATATTGGCTGCAATTACCGCCAGAGTTGAGGGTTTTGGAACGGGAATGGGCTGTTTTGTCGGAGTTGTCGGGGGAGAATGGGGCGGTTGTGAAGGTTGTGAAGGGCTTAGGGGCGATCGTCCAAACTGGCAATGGTTTATTATTATTGCGGGAGGTGCAGTTAGCGGGTAAAAAAGTGCAGTCTGGGGTAGATTTTGCCAATGGAACTCGATTGGTTGTGGGGGAGATTTTTGGTGGTGTGGAAGTTACGGGTTAGATAGAACCTGAAACGGTTGATTCGTTTGTTCCCATGTCTGAATCGCTATATAAAGTTTTGTCAGCCGGAAATGACCAGACTCATAGGCTAGCCTTAAATTTATTTCTAGTACATTAGGTTCAACCTGCTTTGAGTTACAGGAACCTAATGCTTTACAAAGTGCGATCGACAAAATAGCAATCATATCGTGACCACAACAAATATACCACATATCGTGAGCATTTGTTTTTAAGCTATCCATCTTTGTTTTAACTTCTGTCTCATTAAGTCCCGGTTGTTGAGAGTTATTTTTCACGGCTTTCATCAAGTCGGATTCATTTAATGCCAATGTTTCCTTATTTATAAACTTATTAAAAGCTAAATCTTCAAATCTTAAACAATAATCAAACTTCAGCGAAGCCCATCGCAAATAACCGATAATCCTGGCACTTTCCAATAAAGTCTGGCGAACATCTTTACCAAAACTCTTGATTTTTGCTTCCGATCCGTGTTCCAAAAGCACCTTTTCAAGTGCTGGCGACTTCAGCAGCATAGTTTCCAAATCGTGAGTATCTGTGAATAGCAAGTTCGGACTGAGTGGAACAGTTCCTTCTAATATATCAAAATCAGCATCAACCACACCCAAGACACCAGCAAAGTTATCTCTTTCAAGGATATTGAGCACTTTCACAGCATTATCCTTGTTATGGGCAATTTCCACACGACACTTTGTTGAGTCTACCAAGTTTTTCCATACCCGCGCATCTGTATCTCCCTCAGCAATTAGAAAAGAATGTTCAGTGAATTTAGGTTGATTTCTCAGCAGGCGAATTTGGTTGGCAATGTAGCTAGGGTTAATATGTTCTTTCATTCAACTGGTCTTGCTAATTCCACTGTCAAATCCCAGCGATCGTCTATAATGCTTGGAGAATGAGTTGCTAATAAAACATCAAAGTTTGCCAGCTTAATAATTGCTTGCAAATCTTTGAGAAACTCGATTTCCCATGCTATATGCAGCGAAATTTCTGGTTCGTCAATGAGAACCAGCGAGTTAGGTTTAACTTTGAATAATAACTCGTAAACCATTACCAGTTCATGCTGTTCTCCGAAAGATAAGTCTGTCGGCGACAAAGGCTTACCACCCGCCGTTGTAAAGGTAAAACCTTTCTCTTTACTGATGCTCATATTTTTATAGAGAAATCGCTGTTTAATAATTCTTGTAAAAAGTTCTATTTTAGTAGCGAGTTCCTTAAAAACCATGAGTTTTTGTTCTACATCTTCAACATACACCGACAAAATGTTTTTGGTGGTATTATCAATATGTTGTTCGATTTGAAAATCAGGATTTTCGTCTTTATCCAAAAGACCAATTTCTATGAGACGATAACGCTTTTCCTCAATTTTATTTAATTTGTCGCGAAGTGTTTCTTCTGTTAGGTTAGAGGGTGCTTTTTTGTTGAAAATTCTTGCGGGAAAGGTTCTTTCAAGGGATTGAGACAATGCACCATATTCAGCCAGCTTTGCTTCAATCTCTTCTGCAAGTTCCTGGGAATATATACTAACCGATGGAATCATTGAGGGGTGTTTCGTGTCTACCGCTGCTTCAGGAACACTTGAGGGAGTTAACAAACGCTGAGTTTCGATAAAATGAATGTCTATCGAGCTTTTTAATTCTGACAGCCACTTTGGTTCTTGCTTAAGCCTCCTTGCTAAATTTGTAAAATCTTCAATAAAGGACATGGCAATATTTTGTCTTGGGAATAATTGCGTAATTGTATTTTTATCCCCTAATTGAATTACTGAATTTACTTCGTCCTCTGTAGCACTTAAATGGAAATCCAGTTTTACTCCTGGATGCGTTAACAAATCTGGTGAGAATATCTCTACTTCTGCACCAGGGCGATTAAAATGAAACGTTAATTCTTCGTCTTTTTTATTTTCATTGGTTTGATCGATAGATTTAGTTACTTGCACTTGACTGCCATCATCAAAGTCTATTCTAAATTCTGCAAATGGAATAGTCCGAAGTTCTGAGTAACGTGAATTAAAAAATCCATTAATGAGCCTGAGTAATGCTGTTTTGCCAAATCCATTCGGACTGTGAATAATCGTGATTCTATCTTCCCTGTTCAAGGAAACCGGATGGTTGAAAACTCCAAAAAGTTTGGTGACAGAAATCTTATTGATTCTCATTTTTCCCTCTAGTTATATCAAATCAGTTAGTATTGAAATTATTCCTATCTCTCTTCTCTTCCTCTGTGTTCTCTGCGTTCTCTGCGGTTAAATAATTCCCATACCTAAAATTCTGCCACAACTTCCTCTTTCCCACCCAACAAACCCTGGGCCGCCTCCAACATATTCTCCGCCACATCTTTCAAATCTTCACGACTTGCCAAATAAGTTTTCAAAGCATCCAATGGGTCTATACTATTGTTAGCATTCAATTCGGGCAACCGCGGCCTTGCTAACTGACTGATTAATTCCGGTTGAATTGTATAGCTGTGCGCTGCGCCCAAAAGTGCGTGCAATTCTGCATTATCAATTAAGTCTAATTGTTCCGATCGCAATTGGTAGATCAATCTCACCACCGCGTCTGATATCTCTTTCTTCCCAATCGCTTTCACCAACTCAGTTTGCGGGTTTTCCGCTTCAGCCACATTCACCTTAATAGTCTGAAATTTTCGCACAGGTAAAGCGCAAAATTCCCACTCAGCTTGGCCCCGTTGCAAATTAACTAGCACAAAACCCTTGTCTTCTTTCTCTTCACTAAAATCAACTCGTTCGATACTTCCCGGATAAACCACGGGCGGATTGTTAGAAGCATTCAGATTTTGGTGTTTGTGAACGTGGCCGAGAGCCACATAATCGAAACACGGACGAGTTAACATGGAGACGGGAATATTAAAGCCTTTTCCCACTGCTAAAAAACGCTCTGCACCCAAACTGGCTTTATCTGCCATTAAGTGTGCTAAAAGTACAGTGGGGATGTTTGGATCGAGACGGCGAATTTCTCCTTCTAGGGCGATCGTCAGTTTTTCGGTTAATAATTGGTTAACATCTCCCACGGAAAGGTTTTCGGTTTCTGATTTTGTCATTAAAGTCGATCGCGTCAACCAAGGTAATGTTACCACCTGTACCGGGCCGTTGCGGGTTTCGATGCGGTGAGTATCCAGGCGATCGCCTACAATAAACTTAGGTATACCCAAAGTCCGATAAATTCCCAAACTCGCGCCACCTTGTCCCTGGGAATGTTGATCGTGATTTCCCACTAGCAAAACCGTCGGAATTTGCGCATCCACCAAGCGGCTAAATTGACGCGCAAAAGCCTCTTTGACAAACGGTGGTGGCGTGGAATCGGGGAAAGCATCCCCGCCGAATATGACTAAATCTACCGGTTCAGAAATCGCTCTATCCATACATTTACTCAGGCTATTGGCGAAGTCTTCCAAGCGTGTATTTAAACCTGTTTCGGGATTGACGCGCCCGTGAGAAAAGCCACTTCCCATGTGGATATCTGAAAGATGTAAAATTTTAATCATTTTGTTATTGGTGATTGGTTGTTAGCTTAGTCGTGATTCAAAGTGCAACTATGAACTCAATCTTAATTTTACACTTTGTTGGGTTCTAATTCAATACTGCGGCGCTGGGGATTGATCCGTTTTTCCATCGCAAATATTGCCTTATCCTCCTCCAACCCGATTTCATGAAACTCTTTAAACAAAAACCCAGACTCAATTTTCGCAATCACAGTTTCCAGCCACTTGTCAAAGGAATCATATTCAATACTTCTAAACGGATAACTCTTGTAGTCAAAACTGATGATTTGTCCGGGAATACCGCCGAAACAGCCTTCAGTATCCACAACCCGCAGCCACCAACTATCTACTTTCATAAACGGAATCCATGCTTCATTCCAATATTCCCCTGGTTTCCATTCCGAGAAATTAACTTTGCTTTCCCCATCCCAAAAATCTTTCTCCTTCGCAATACATTCTAAAGGTAAAAGACTCCTACCATGCTCGAAAGGAAACAGCCAATTATCCTCTAAACTTTCATAGGCTGAACCATTACAACAGCGGTAAAAATCGTAGAATGTTTGAGGAAGTTCCCGTTTGTAACGATTTTTGAATAATTCGATTTCTGTTTCTGCTACACCGGGATTGAGTAAACTTAGCGCATCGGGATAGTAATTTTCTAAGGTTTGTACAAAGGTGCTGACGAGAGGAGTTTGGGGCCGCAAGTGGTTGTCCATATAAGCTCATCGGCATTTAAGTTACATGATACAAATTATAGCAAAATCCCCAAAACCAGGTTGCTGTGAAAACTCCCAAATTCTCAACTAAGGGCGGTTATTTGATGCGCTCTTTTATGTATTCTGCGATGGCTGGTTGCAGTTGGAAGAGGGTGCGATCGCCTTTTTGGACTTTTTCGATTAACAACCTCCGCCTCAAGGATTCCACGGCTTTTAGAAATTCTGACGGCGATAATTCGAGCAGGGCTGGCTTTTTGGAGATTTCGACTGGTTTGTTTTGATTTGCCAACCAGGACAATACTTGTTTTTCCGTCTCTGACAACCGCTGAAAATGTTGGTCTAATAAGTATTCTAAGTCTCCTAAAACTAGGCTATTATAGGATAAAAATTCAGTAACATTGCCGCTAAATAAGTCTTGAATTCCAGCAGCTACTATATTTAACCACAACGGATTGCCTTGGTAAAGCTCAATCAATTCTGACCATTTTTCTGATTCGGCTAAGCCTTTTTTTGTGAAGATTTCTCGCGCTGCTTCGCCTAAACCATTGAGTTGCAATGTTTGACAATTTTTCGGATGGCTTTCTAAGGCTGCAATTTCTCTGGGTTTTTCCCAAATGAGCAAGATTATGCAACTGTTGTGGGATGATTCTGCTATTTGTTTGAAGAATGGGCCGTAGTTTTCATAGCCCGGTTTGTAGTTTCCTGCTAGTTGTTGGCTGCTGAAGATTGTTTGGACGTCATCGAGGATGATGAGACAGCGGTGCGATCGTAAATGGTGGATTACCCCCCCCAGCCCCCCCTTGCTAAGGGGGGGAGAAAGAGGTTGAGTCTCTTGGCCGCTATAGTCTATTACCCCCCCCAGCCCCCCCTTGCTAAGGGGGGGAGAAAGAGGTTGAGTCTCTTGGCCGCTATAGTCTATTACCCCCCCCAGCCCCCCCTTGCTAAGGGGGGGAGAAAGAGAAAGAGGTTGAATCTCTTCGCCACCCCTGGGAGAAGCAGGCTGAATCTCTTCGCCCCCCCTTGATAAGGGGGGGTTGGGGGGGTTAGTTTCTTGCTGCTGCGATAGGAATTTAATTAAGTCGGTTTGGAGTGATGCGAGGGGTGGCGCGTTGTGGAGGCTTCGCCAGATGATGCAGTCGAATTCGTGTTGAATTTGTGGGATTAGTTGGAGTGTGAGGGCGGTTTTGCCAATACCGGATAAGCCGAGGATGGTGATGAGGCGGGTGTGGCTTAAAATCCAGTTTTCGAGGGTGGTGAGTTCGGATGTGCGATCGAAAAATGTGGAGATTTCTGGTGCGTCGCCTAAGTCGATGCGGGGCTGTTTTGTAGTTGGTTCGGGGTTTTGGGGCGTTTTGGGCGATCGCACTTTTTCATGACAAACATTAAGCTTATTATTAACTGTTATACTCTCGCCTGTTATATTTTCAACAATTGCTGATTGATAATTATAAACTATACCCTTTTCTAATACGGCCCTAAAATTGTTTTTAGTAATATTTTTTTTCAATGCCTTAGAAAGTGTTTTCCAAAGGTCCGATCCGACATTTCTGACATGACTTGGACTTGAGTAAACTTCTTGAGCAATTTGCGTATAAGTTGCGTCTTCTAATGTTCCCCGCAGAATAGCTTCTTGCACGTAATCTAAATGCTTTCCCGTCTTAGCAAAAATTAGCTCATCTGCCAGTGTCAAAACTTCGGCAATATCCATAGATTAGGGAGAAGCTGGAGTTTACGCCATTCATTATACCTGACATTTCGTACAAGTGTGACATTTTTTATTTTGTCATTTATCTAAAGTCAGGATTTTTCCTACACAGCTCATCCTTTATATTAATTGATTAAGGTGTTGAGAGGATATTTTATATGAAGCGCGATCGGTGGCTCAGCGGTTTGTTGTCGGCTGGGGTGTTGTCTTTTACTCTAGCGACAGTTGGCGCACAAGTGGCACAGGCCCAGCGTCGAATTCATATATTCGACCTAAGCTGTGTTGGCAGATGGCCTAATTATCAGGTTAGTCGCATCAGGAGTAAAGATATTTCCATAGGTAGAGAACTATATACCAGTATTTTAGAGACGACACCTACCGGTTTCACTTGTAAACTTCCAGGCGGTCGCCTCTCTCTCCGATTGGAGTATGGAGTTAGTGATAACGATAACATTCCACCCCCCAAAATAGACGTTTACGTAGATGGAAATCAAGTAGCTTCCCAAGTAGGAAAGGAGGGAAGGGTCAATACGATGCTGGTAGATGTTAGTAATGGTAAAAGTCTAGCTATTGATATCACTTGTTCCAGAGCAACAAATTGTAGTGAAAGTATTACACCCTACTACTTTTTCTCATTCCACATTATACCAGGCGGAAGCTCTCCAGGGAGTCGATAAATTATGAGTATTAGCCGCCGTCAATTTAATCGTATCGTCATCTGGGGTGGCGCTTCTTTTGCTGCTTCCGCCACATCCGGCATCTTTTTCCCCAAACCCGCCGAAGCTTATTCCCTAGAATTTCCGATTAGTGCTTTATCAGCCGATCGCGTTTTTAACGGTATTCAAAAATATTGTGGAGCACAGCCCCTTCCCGGTGTTCTAACACCAATATTACAAGGCAATACTAATGTTAGCAATAAAATAGAATCAGCAGCCGCTAATGCCATTCGCACCGCAGACAAAGAATTTGTTAACCGCAATTTTACCAGCAAAAGAACCGAATTAGCGGTAACTGGCAGCGGTTCTAATTTTGCATCAGATACCAGTCGGCTGTGGGGGCGGCAAAGACAGGAGCAAGTCGGTCCGAATGTTGGTTTTGGGTTTGTCCAAAAGTGGGAAGATCAATACAGCGATGCCAAAATTTCCGGGCCGACAATGTGCGCTATTCATAATGCTCAAAGAGTCTTGGCCGATCAAAGATTAACACCTCCAGAAATCGCGGCTTCTGTATTGCCAACTCGATCGCGAATAGATGATACGAGCTCTTGGGGAGGGGATGCGGATGCGTCTGCTGGGAGGAATCCAGGTGCTGTTTTTGCTCAATACGATACAGCCGCGGGTACGGTGACATCTCGCTACGATTTAGTTGAACCGGGGCCGAAGGGTTTTGGGCGTGTTGAGTATACTATTGAAGCGGAAGATCAGCCTCGGCGGGTGATTTTGGTGACGGTGAGGTTTTAGGGGAAGAGTAATATTAATTCTCGCGTTTGTTGTCGGGTCCGACGGGGGTTTAAACCCCCGTCTCATAGCGAAAGTCCTTTGAAAAGGACTGAAATGCCGACCGTCATACGGATATTCAGTAGGGACACAGCAGTGCTGTGTCCTGTTTTTATATCTGTCAACTTCTGATTTTTACTGCTCATCCTGTAACTTATTTCGCTGTGACGAAAACCGTTGAATGCGACTTTGAATATCGGAAACCATCCCTCGAATTTCCTGCATATCTGTGGGAATTAAATGTCTGGTGAGCTCTTGCAAAATTGGGTCTAACTCAACCGAGTAGTTGAGCAGGAGAAGGGTAATATCATTTTCATAAATACTCACCCGTGAAAAATTACCTTGTCGGTAAAGAGAGGGGAGGGCAAATAACTTGAGCAATACTAATCCCTCGACTGTAACACAGCGAACTGTACGACCTCCGAATTCTCGATTTGCCACACAGCTATTTCTTACTAATTCAAATAAGGAATTGCGAGTCAATAATAAATCGATCTGCACTGTCTCATAAACTCCCCTAGCAAAGTCGCGGTTTTCCTCCGTAACTGCAATTTCAGGCAATGTTGCTAAGTCTTCTAAGGAGAGAATCAAATCAATATCTTGGGTGTTGCGACCTTCTATGTAACTTAATAATGCTACGCCACCTACTAACAGATAATCTATGTTGCGTTCTGCTAATGTAGTAAACAATCGGTCAATTATTTCTGGTAGATTATCGGAGTTAGAGAGGTCTGTTCCCCAATTTTTCATATCGAATACTACTCCATTTTTAATGATTTCACCAATTGCTACAATGCCTGTCATGTTTGTTTCAAATATTGTTGGTGAACCCGCGCCTACAGCATTAATTGCCATAGTATTAGTCGATTATATCATCAAGTTTACTACTTTTGCAATTGACCAATCAAATCTAATGCTTTTTGAGCATCTGCATTCATTCCTTGAGCCCTAAATAAACGAGCCGCTTGCTGCAAATCGGCGATCGCCCCTTGTCTATCTCCCATTCTCACTAACGTAATTCCTCGGTTAGCAAAAGCCTTGGCATAACTGGGATTGAGTTGAATTGCTTGGGTGTAATCGGCTAAGGCAGAGCGATCGTTATTGATGCGAAACAGCGCCAATCCTCTGTTAAAATAAGTGTTAGCACGACCGGGATTAATTTGCAGCGCTTGATTGAAATCGTCGATCGCTCCTTTTTGATCGCCCAAGTCCGAAAGCGCCAATCCTCGGTTGTTGTAAGCTGCGGCAAAGTTTCTATCCAAGCGGATGACTTGAGTATAATCGGCGATCGCCCCTGGTTTATCTCCCATCGCCGACAACACCAGCCCCCGATTGTAGTAAGCGTCAACATAACTGGCATTAAGGGCGATCGCCTTGCTATAATCAGCGATACTTTTGGGCATTTGTCTCAAATCAAAATAAGCCAGTGCCCGATAAAAATAAGCTTCTGAATAATCCGATTGAGTTTGAATCGCTTGGTTGAAATCAGCCACAGCCCCTGACAAATCTCCCTTGTCAAACCGAGTTAAACCTCGAACATAATAAGTCTTAGCATCATTGGGATTGTTCAGTTTCAGAGGTGCATTAGGCGCGGTGGAAGTATTCACCAAAATAGCAGAACGATTTAATCCTGCATCCGACAATTTAGCGATAAAAGTATTGATAGGAATCGCTGCATTAAATCCTGTTTTAGTAATGGCTAAACCTGTGATCGCTTTTCTTTGGGTATCTGCGACACTATCGTAATCGCGATCGCCTTCTCCGTGAATCCCAACTACACGCCCTTCTGTATCAAATACAGGCCCTCCGCTCATGCCCCCTTTCGTAACAGCATTGTAGCGCAAAGTATAGCCATCTGAATGAGTCGGGAGACGACTGGTAACATAGCCTGGTGAAAACTCAAAATTGCGATCGGGTTGGTCTTTTCTGCTAGCGGGAACACCTGGATAGCCAAACACAAAAATTTCTGTTCCAACTGTAGCTTGTGCGGAATCGCCTAAAGTTACAACAGGATAAGATTCTGTACTGTCAAATGTTACGACTGCTAAATCTGGAGCATTCTGGCCTTTCTGCAATAGTACACTACGGGTTACTTGATAGTCTTTTCCTGTAGAAGTGCGAATCGTATAGGCATCCCGATCAGCCACAACGTGGTTAGCTGTCAGTACAGTGTAAGTCGTGCCTTGTTTGGCAATAATAAATCCAGTCCCTCCACTTGTTTTTCCATTAATTTGAACGGTGACTGATTCAGCTAATTTGGCAATTTCTTGGGGAGTTTTTGCGAAAACTGGTGCTGCTGCAAAAACAACTATTCCTGCTACCGTTACTGTTCCTGCTAGGATGCTGGTGAGGGAATCAAACCGCGAATAATCCCTATTCATAGATGATTGCTGAAGACTAAGATTTTTTATACTCCGAATAGTATATATGAAAATCCCTTGTCGGAAAAATCAATCTACTCGAATTTTCCAGCGATCGCCCTTTTTCTGACATTCCGTACATTCCTTACATTTCGTACATTAGAGGACAAATTCGTGATAATTTGTTATGTGGTTACAAGCTAATTTGCGCCTTCACTCAAGTTGGCTCTGCTTCCCCACAACTCTAGCTTTGACTATCCATCGCCTCTTCTTTTGTTTCTATTTCTACTTAACTCACTTCAAGATATTTTTTTTGATAATAATTAAAAAAAATCGCCCTTTTTTTTCAGCTTAAAAGGTTGACAATTCCTAGTTAATTAGGTATCATCTAATAATGGGAGTGGTGACAAAAATAATTATTTTTGTCACCACTCCCATTATCTAAAATATAACCCAAAAAACACCAAAAATCAATAGGTAAAAACACCTTTTTTACGCCCAGGTTTCCCAACCAACAAAAAACCAGAGACTATTCTGGAAAAGAGGCAACTGATACCCGATCGCGCCCTGCTTTTTTAGCTCGATAAAGTGCCTCATCTGCGATCGCAATCAGCGTCCCAGACTGCGACATCGGTGCGGGAATACAGCAAGCGACACCCAAACTCAGCGTCACATATTCGCTAACAGCAGACTTAGCGTGAACTATCTGCAAATTCCGCACTTCTTCGCGGATAAATTCCGCCACGCAAGCAGCACCTTGAATATCCGTATTCGGCAAAACTACTACAAATTCTTCTCCACCGTAACGCGCCACTAAATCAGCCGAACGTTTTACCGAACGCTGAAGCACAGTAGCCACTCGTCGCAAACATTCATCCCCCGCTTGGTGGCCGTAGGTATCGTTGTAAAGCTTGAAATAATCGATATCGCACATAATCAAAGACAGCGTAGCTTCTTCCCTCGCCAAACGCCGCCATTCAGTATCGAGATATTCATTAAAACACCGACGATTTTTTACCTGAGTTAAACTGTCATAGGTTGCTAAATAATGCAAGGCTTCATTCACCGTTTCTAACTGCTGTTTTTGCTCCTGCAACTGACGGTTGAGCGCTACCAACTGCTGTTCCGCCGCGTGCGATCGCAACAAATTTCTCACCCTCGCCAGTAATTCTCTTTCATCAAAAGGCTTAGAAATATAATCATCCGCACCAGCATCCAAACTTTCAATCCGAGCTTCCATCCCCGTGCGAGCTGTCAAAAAAATGACCGGAGTAGAACTCAATTCAGCAGTATTCCGAATTTCTTTCAGTAAATGCAACCCGTCTTGTCGGGGCATTATTTGATCGCTGATAATTAAATTTGGTCGCAATATTTTGGCAGTTTCTAAACCTTCTACTCCGTCCCGCGCCACAGCCACTCGGTAATGAGGATTGAGTAAAGTTTGCAAGTATGCCAGCAGAAAATAGTTGTCTTCTACTACCAGTAACAGCGGTAACTCTCGGCAGTCATCGACACATTCGGCTGCGTTTTTGGGCGACTGCAAACTATTAGTTCCAGCTAGAAGGTATTCCGGCGCGATCGCTGTCACATTTTCCCTCACCCAGGGGGAGTTCCCAAATCCCTTGAGTCCCGCCAGTTGAACGATCGCACCCACCAACTGATTGAGTTCCACCGGCTTGGACAAATGTTTCTGAAAACCCGCTTCCTGAGCCCATGTTGCATCATCTTCCGCCACACCAGCAGTCAGCGCCACCGCCGGTAGCAATTCCCTGCGCTCAGAAATTTCCAGGGCTCTGACGCGACGAATCAAATCCCAGCCCTCTGCTTCCGGTATCGCCAAATCGCTTACCAACACGTCAGACCATGATTTTGCTAACTCTGCCATTACTTCGGGGACGCTACGGACTGCTGTTACCTTTGCTCCCAAGGCTTCTAAGGCAGAAATCAAATATTCCCCGCTCTCGGCGCTATCCTTCACCAGCAGCACTTGCTTTCCGGCTAAGGCTTGGGGAACTAATGAGTCTTTATTTTTCCTGTTACCGATCGCACCAAGGCGATCGTCTGGTACATTCTGGTGATTGACAATCGGTAGCTGCACCCCAAAGGTCGCCCCCTCACCAATACCAGGACTCGAAGCCCACACAGTTCCTCCGTGGAGTTCCACCAACTGGCGTACAATCGACAGCCCCAAACCCAGACGGTTTTGTTCCTTGCTATTCCAGTTATCTCCGGGGCGGAAGTAGTCAAAAATGTGGGGCAACAATTTGGCATCGATCCCGCAACCCCTATCCCTGACTTGAATCAGCACCCCCGACGGGACAGACTCCATCATGATTTGAACTACCCCCGCCGCCGATTTCGGGGTAAATTTGATCGCGTTGGAAAGCAGGTTCCAGATTATTTGCTGCAAGCGTTCTGCATCTCCCAAAATATAGTGGATGGCGGGATCGAAAGATTTTTCTATTTGGATGTTTTTGGCATCTGCTGCGGGACGGAGAATGTCGATCGCCGATTCGATCGCTGATGGGAGGTGGACTCGAACGATATTGAGCCGTACTTGACCTCGCAGCAGCCGCGACAGATCTAGGAGATTGTCTATTTGCTGGTTTTGTATCTGAGCGTTGCGCTCGATGATTTCCAAAGCCCTACTGGTAGTCGCTTCGTTTAATTTCCGCGATCGCGCTAGTTGCACCCATCCCAAAATGGCGCTCAGGGGCGATCGTAGTTCGTGGGAAGCGATTCCCAAAAATTCATCTTTGGCGCGGTTGAGTTGGGTTAGTTCTGCTTCCTCGGTTTTGTGGTTTGTGATGTCGAATCCGATCGCTAAATACTGATAGGGTTTTCCTTGAAAATCCAGGAACGGAACTATTACTCCATGTACCCAATAATCAGTGCCATCTTTGGTTTGATTTTTAATTTCCCCTTGCCAAACTTCACTTTTTGTCACCGTTGACCGCAAATTTCTCATTAATGCCGAAGATTGATCTTCCGAATGGAGGATACCAAAATGACAACCGATTAGTTCGCTTCGCAGATATTGAGAAATCGAGCAAACTCGATCGCTCACGTAATTGATAATTCCGTTCCCATCTGTTCTTACCGCCAATGCCGAGCGGTCGATCGCTACTTTCAAATCTA
Organism: Microcoleus sp.; assembly: GCF_041354475.1. NCBI lineage: Bacteria > Bacillati > Cyanobacteriota > Cyanophyceae > Oscillatoriales > Microcoleaceae > Microcoleus > Microcoleus sp. Next base: position 6,817 of record NZ_JBGJZU010000010.1, on the reverse strand, counting down.
AACATTCTTGAATAGATGAGTCTATGCCTTTGGCAATATTAATGCCATCGCGATCGACTCTATCCTGTTTTGTGAATTCTGTTTGAGCCTGAATCTGCTTTTTGATATTCATTGCTGTTTTTTTCCCTGATAGCTAACACCTTATTCACTCACACCCACAGACATTACCCCTGTTTTTTTTACCGCGCCTGGGAGTGAAATACTTGCTAGATTTTGATTTTCAACGGGACTCCCTAGGGCGTGTTTTCTTGCCTGATCCATCAGATCCTGATCCCCCTAAATCCCCCTTAAGAAGGGGGACTTTGAGCTTCTTTCTCCCCCCTTTTTAAGGGGGGTTGGGGGGGATCTCCGGGTTTGAAAACACGCCCTAGTCGCCCCTAGTCTGGAGTCACATCAATTATATAACTATCCCCTCCATCGTTGCCTACTGTTATTATTCCCTGTGCAATCTCAGCGCCTGCTTAGATTTTTGGTGTTTTTTGTGTAATTGCCGCACTCAATACAGAGGTATTGATTCTTGATAAATAATTTATGCTGCTGGAGTAATCCATGGCGCATCTTCCTATCGGTAGCAATTTTCATCATTTTTTTTCTACACCTTGACAGAGGTGTATCTTTGTTGTATTATACATATAATACAATTTTTGAGGTTTAGATAACAGAGTATTGAGGAACTAGAACATTAACATATTGAGAAAAAATATCTGTGAATTTAGATACACAAACGAAGCCTAAATAAAAAAGTCAATCACGATAAGTTAAGAAAAATATACAATGATATTCAAAATATTAACAGCTCCAAAAAACCATCAGTAATAATCACCCATCAAATATATATGAACGATTCCGACAACAATTACACTCAAAAAACTCCTCAAAACCGAGGCTTACTAGGAGCGGGGTGGCAACCTCTATATCGACAATTTGAGTGGGAACACTTCCTACACTTAGTGGCGACAGACCCCAAGGAATTAACTCAAAAAACCTTAGATATAGCCAGCGATATTGCCGATGCAATGGGACGACATCAATATAGTTGGTGGGCAAATATCTTAAATGTATTTTCCGAAAATACTCGTTACGAAATTGACGAATTTTGGGATTACATTACTCCCCAGCAAGTTTACCCAAATTATCGCTTCCAAGATGTACTAACCACCGAAACACCAGTGGTACAATTAGTCAGTCGCGCCAGCATTCCCATCGAATATGTTCTCAACAAACTTCAAGAAATTACTATTTTCAAAATTCTGGATTTGCTGGGGAATCCCGATGCCATTACCCAGGTATTTATGGACAGAAATTTTTCCTATCCCCCGGAACGATTTACGAGCTGGGAACGCTTGGAAGTTTTGGGTAGTGTTTATGCTTATTGGACAGACGCATCCTGCTGGTTACAAATAGACAGCTACGATAGGGGAAAGCGGCGCTACACTCTAATTTGCCAAAACATTGCACCACTGGTCAGGAAAGCAACTTACAATTTAGCAGTGATTCTGAGTGGATACAAAAGCCGCGTTGGACAGGTGAATAGTCAGTATCAAATTCGGACTTTTCCAGCCGATGTTCAAAGTTTTACAGATAGTGTTCAGCAGGCAATTCTTGACCAAAATCAGTTGGCTGTTCTGGTCAGCGGCGCACCAGGGACTGGCAAAACTGCCTGGACCCAAGCCGTGGCTAAGGAAATTTTAGTCCCCCTTGGTTATGTGATTTTTATCTTAGACCACGATGCTGTGGAAAATTTTGTGCCACCTAGTTATTTAGAGCGGATTTGTATTATTATCAACGAAGCTGATAATTTGGCACAGGATCGATCGACTGTTTCAGCCCAACGCAGTAATAAAACGGAACATATTCTGAGTTTGCTGGATGGAACTTTGTATCAAAGTGTCATAGATGAACATGGTATTCAATTTCAGCAAAAACTCGTAGTTTTGATGACGTGCAATACGACAGAAAGACTAGACCCCGCAATATTACGGAAAGGAAGAGTGGACTTTACCTGTGAATTTACGTACAAATTTGTCTGACTTAAATTTCAGAGTCTCTATAAATCTGCGCGAACCCATGAATTGCCCCTCTGGCAATACGCAATAATACTTAGAATGCTGACCCTTAAACATTTCCCAAACAGGCTGTTAATACTTGAATTTGATAATTTAAAGCGAAATTTTCCGCTAGCCTATAGACATATCTAGATCAAAAATGATATCACTGATGGGTGAGACCCCTCTAGGGTATTACCCGATCGAGTTCATCAGGGACAAAGCATTTTTTGTATTAAAAAGAATTTTTCAGGATTTACCCACTCCTGAGCAAATAAACCGGGGTTTTTTGACAGAATTAAAGGTCTTAACGCCGTATTTTGCTCGAAAAACCAGGTTTCTGCGTTGATTTTTTGCCAACAAGACAGATCAGGAGGACTTCCCCAACCGTGCAAACTAGGCCAGTTAAGCAAAAAAGTCAGGTACTGGAAAGGTATGCCGATCGTCCAACCTTCGTTACCCACAAACTGACAGAGGCAGCCGTGTCTGAGAGTAAAGAGCAATTTCGGCGGTTTGTGGAGCATTCCCCTGACGCCGTAGCAATGGTAGACTGTGAAATGCGCTACCTGTCTGTTTCTCGTCCCTGGGAAACAGCTTGTAACTTAAGTGCCCCACATATCATCGGCAAGTCTCATTGGGAACTGTTTCCTCATCTGGCGGAATATTGGCAGCAAACTATCCGCGCTATGTTGGCTGGTGTTTTAGAATATACCGAGTTTGTCGAAGCGCCATCGACATTATCGATCGCCAAAAAAACCGGGCCGGGCGCCGCTGCCGAAGCTATCAAATGGGCGTTTAAACCTTGGAAAAATAGCGACGGGGCGATCGGAGGTTTGATTCTATCTACTTCATCCCTAGCCGATCGCATCTCCTCAGATCATGGCGATCGCCCTTTGCCATCGGATCTCCAAACCGATCGCCCAGAAACACCAGCACACATCACTAAACTGGCGATCGATACCTGCCCCGATCTAGTCCTGTTCGCTACCTCAGAAGGTCAAATATGCTACGCCAACGAAGCTCTTTGTCGCAATCTCGGCTACTCTCAGTCAGAAATGCAACAACTCAAAGTTAGCGATATAAATCCCGAGTTATCCTTAGTAAATTGGCAGACTCACTGTAGTCAAATTAAGGCACAAAATAGTCTGACTTTTGAAGCCCTGTGTCAAACCAAAGAAGGCAAAAGTTTGCCCGTAGAAGTAAAAGTCAATTATTTTGAATCCGACGGTGAAGAATACTACTGCGCGATCGCCCGCGACATCTGCGATCGCAAAGTAGCACAATTAGCACTTTTAGAAGCTAAAGAGCAACTGCAAGCCGTCTTGGATGCCGTACCCGGATTAGTTTCTTGGGTAAGTTCCGATTTGCGGTACTTGGGAGTTAACCGCCATTTAGCTGCTGCTTACCAAATGCCTGCTGAAATATTTGTCGGTCAAAAAGTAGGTTTTTTAGAAACAAGTTCCAAGTTTAACGATTTAGTATACAAGTTTTTTGCCAGCGATGATAAAACCACATCTGAAGAAGTAACAGCCAGCGTTAAAGGAGAAAACAAAACCTATTTAATAGTTGCTCAAAAATACCAAAAAAATAGCATGGCTGTGTTTGTAGGATTGGACATTACAGACCGGAAACAAGCTCTCTCAGCTTTGCAGGAATCTGAGGAACGCCTGCGACAACAAGCATCCAAATTGGAACAAATGCTGTTGGTGTTGCAGCGCACTCAAACTCAATTGATTCAAACGGAAAAAATGTCATCTCTGGGACAATTGGTGGCTGGAGTCGCCCACGAAATTAACAATCCAGTTAGTTTTATTTCCGGCAATGTCAGCCACGCTAGAGGCTACATTGAAGAACTGTTGCAATTGGTGGAACTTTACCAAAAATATTATCCCAGTGTAGTGCCAGAAATTCAAAATTACATCGAAGAATTAGACTTAGATTTTCTCAAAAAAGATTTGGTGAAACTGCTAAATTCTATGCAGGTAGGTTCGGAAAGAATTCGCGATGTCGTGCGATCGCTCCGCCTATTTTCCCGTACCGACGAAGCCGAAATGAAGTCGGCAGATATCCATGAGGGCTTGGATAGCACTCTGCTGATTTTGCAAAATCGCCTCCAAGCTAAAGGCGGACGAACCGGGATTTCTCTCATTAAAGAATACGGTAATTTACCGCGCGTCCATTGCTATCCAGGACATCTAAACCAAGTGTTCATGCACTTGTTAACCAATGCGATCGATGCCGTGGAAACGGGAGTAAAAAATGCCGAAAAATCTGGTACAATCAAAAACCATGCTGATTTATCCGCTCACGAGTCCCCAGGTAAAATGCCAAATCCCGAAATTCGGATTCGCACGGAAATGGTAGGGGAAAGCGAAGTGGCGATCGTGATTAGCGACAACGGGCCAGGCATGACACAAGAAGTCCTCGGTTGTATCTTTGACCCTTTATTTACCACTAAACCCCCAGGTACTAGCACCGGTTTGGGTTTGTCAATATCCCGACATTTAGTAGTAGAAAAACATGGTGGTAAATTGGAATATGTTTCTGAGCCTGGACGGGGAACTGAGGTAATTGTTAAAATTGCGATCGGCAATGGTTGATTAGCTATTTACAAAGGGCAACTTTTATGGTTATCGAGTGGCTGAGATTTAAAGTGCCTCACGAAAAGTGGGAAGCATTTATGCAGCGAGATGAAGAAGTTTGGACTGCTGCATTAAGAAGTTTCCCCGGTTTTTTGGGTAAGGAAACTTGGGTAGATCCGGTGGAGAATGAGGTGGTGATGTTGATTCGCTGGGAAAGTAAAGAGTTGTGGAACTCGGTGCCGCCAAGTCTAATCGATGAGTTGGATGCGAAAATGGGGGATCTGCAAATGCCGATCGCCGAAAGTCGCGAATATCAAGTCCGTAAGTTCTTGCATTAGTTAGTAATTCGTCACGAGATACTGGTAAACGTGAACTGTTCTGAGATAAACTAGAGAAGACTTGTATAAATTTCAGTGTCTTCAGAAGCTTTCAAGTCCTTTGCGGATGCCGATGATGGCTTCGAGGTAGTCGATTCGTTTATAATTATAATTGTTTGTTATCAGGGCTTTATGTCAGCAAAGGATAAATTTCATGATGTTGTGAAGATTGCCTTGGAAAAGGATGGTTGGCTGATTACAGATGACCCACTTTCCATCAGTGTGGGTGGAGTTGATATGTTAATCGATCTGGGGGCGGAACGTCTGCTCGCAGCCGAACGCCAGGGCGAGAAAATAGCTGTAGAAATCAAGAGCTTTTTGAATACTTCAGCCATAACAGATTTTCATTTAGCGGTTGGACAATTTATCAATTACCGTACAGCACTCAAGTTCAAAGACCCCCAACGCCAGCTATTTTTGGCAATTCCTTTGACGGCGTATAATGATTTTTTCAAGCGTGAATTTGCAATCGCTGTTGTGGATGATTACCAGTTTAAGTTATTGGTCTATGATGTAGAACAAGAGGTGATATCTTTATGGAAAAAGTAGAAAAATATCGGGATTATATCAAACAAGTTCTGACGAAATATGCTGCATACAAGCCTTCTTATGGAGAAGTGGAGATGCAAGTTGTTTTTGACACAGAACACAATCATTATCAAGTTGTTCGAGTCGGTTGGGATAACAAACAGCGAGTTTACGGTTGTCCTATACATCTCGACATTAAGGATGGCAAAATCTGGATTCAGCAGAATGAAACAGAAATCGATTTAGGGCAAGAGTTGGTTGATATAGGTGTGCCGAAGTCGGATATTGTGGTTGGGTTTCATCCACCTTATATGCGTCAGTTCACAGAATTTGCAGTGAGTTAAAACTAATGTTGATGCTTTTTTGATGATTCTTACGATCGCTAATCTCACATTTTTGCCTTCTTCATCACCACACCCGCTGAATTGGATAAGCATCAAAAGCCTCATCACGACTAATCAAAACCAGCGAATGATTCATCGTCTGTGCTACCAAAATGCGATCGAAAGGATCTCGGTGATGCAGTGGAAGACTTGTATAAATCTCAGTGTCTTCAAATGTAATTGGTAGAATTTGAACGTTAATGTATTCCAATTCTTTCGGCAGATATTCAAATGACCGATTCAGTTGCAGCTTACCAACATTAATTTTAATGGAGATTTCCCACAGGCTGGCAATACTAAAATACAAACCTGTTTTAGTATCGATCGCTTCTTTTGCTTTACTACCGAGATTGGAATCGCCAAGCAAGTACCACAGAAAGGCATGAGTATCTAAAAGAAACTCCATGTTATGTATATTCCTTTAAATCTTCCAGCGGTTCATCGAAATCATCAGACATAACGATTTGACCGGCCCAACTACCATAACCATGAGGTTGTTCAAGTTGTTCTGGAGATGATTCAGTTTTTGCGTGTTTCTCAAGTAAATATTTTGCATAATGCAATATCTCTTGTTTGAGAGATTCTGGCATCTTGACGACTGTTTGAAAAATCTCTAGATCGATAGTCATGATTTTTGTGCAATTTTTACGCTGATCATGTTCCCTCATTATACTGTAATTGCAGTCAGAAGGTATTTGCTGTGACGGGCGATCGCACTAGACTGTTGCTTGAACAAGCATATCTTCTAACTGCTTAATTTGCTTCCAATCAATTGCTGCAACCCAAAGATTTTCCTCTTCTGAATATTGCACCACGCCATCGACTTCTAACTCTTCGTCATAAAATGCTAGTAATTGACCATCTTGCAACTTAATATTTTGGCGACTCAAATCTTCAATTGT
>NZ_JBGJZU010000009.1:0-113870 GCF_041354475.1 Microcoleus sp. | reverse complement strand
TGGGAATCTTTCCATAGTTGGTTCTATGGATAACAGTACCATCAAGGAAATCTTACATACCCTTCATCGGGCTGTTAAGAAGCCCACATCATAATCTGTACTCAGATTTGATGTGGGAGTATGTCACTTGCGGAAACTCCTCTGGCAAATAACGACTGGAGCGACCTTTGAACGACTTAACCACCAACGCAGGTACATCTACTCAGCTAATGGCAGCATAAGTATTTTGTTGATACGACTTGAGATATCCACTATATTCGTTTAAGCTAGACAAATCAACAGTCTTTAAGGAAATAGAGGTGGCTAAAGCTAAAAAAACCATGGGAGTCCAGCAAGTATTGCTGTCTCCCACTAAAGAAGTCAAAGCATTGTTAGAGTATCTCTGCCAGCAATCTGGCAAGCTGTACAACAGTGGTGTTTATTTAGCTCGTCAAACTTTTTTCAAGACCGGGAAATTGCTGATTGGCAAATTTGACTTGTCCTTTGAACCATCAATTTCCAAGTCAATGGTTGCTAAATCATTGCCATCAACGCCAATGCAGCAAACATTGATGTCGGTCACAGAAGCCTTCAAATCTTTTAAAGAATTAAGAGATTTGTATATCAAAGGTCAACTGCATTTTAAGCCCAAGCCACCAGGATATCTTACGGGCGCTAAGTTGTTCAAAGTAGCTTATCCTAATTCGGGAGGTTTACAGCCTAAACTTGTTGGGAATCAGTTAAGGTTTTCCTTTTAAACGTGGATTGTATCAGTCAGCCGATGGAACTGTGGTGAATGCAGACTTAAATGGTTCTGCTAATATTCTGAGAAAAGTAGTCAGTAAGCTAGGTGTAAGCCTTGACCGACTGAATAGACGGTGTTTGACGACCGTAGCGAGAGTTAGACTTTGGGCGTTGCCTATGTCTATTCTGTCTGCAGAATCGAGCGTGTCTTTAGACCGCTTGAGTGTCAAAGGAATGTTAAAATTTCAAAGAACAGCAACAGTAGCAACTTGTAGTATTTTTGTACTATAATAAATTAGCTCGATCGAACGAAGTTCCAGTAAAATAGCCAGTTTTCTCCGAACCATGAACAAGATTGTTGTAGGCCTCTCCGGCGGGGTCGATAGTTCCGCAGCAGCCGCAATTCTACACCATCAGGGATATGAAGTGGTGGGTTTAACCCTGTGGCTGATGAAAGGTAAAGGCCAGTGTTGCTCTGAGGGAATGGTCGATGCAGCTAAAATTTGCGAACAGTTGGGCGTTCCTCACCACATAGTTGACAGCCGCGAGGTTTTTCAAGCAAGTATTGTGGATTTTTTGGTGGATGGTTACAGTGCTGGAATTACGCCTTTGCCTTGTTCCCAGTGCAATAAAACTGTGAAGTTCGGCCCGATGCTCAAGTATGCTCGCCAAGAACTCGGAATTGACAAAATTGCTACAGGTCACTACGCTCGGATTACTCATGATACTCTGACAGGTCGCTATCAGTTGCGTCGGGCGATCGACCCCGGCAAAGACCAGTCCTATTTCTTGTACGATTTGACACAAGATTTTCTCGCAGGTACGGTGTTTCCTTTGGGGGAAATTACCAAGACCGAAACTCGCAGAATAGCCGCGGAGTTTGGCTTGACAACTGCTGATAAGCCGGAAAGTCAGGATTTGTGTTTGGTGGAAAGTAACGGTTCCATGCGGGCATTTCTGGATAAATACATTGCTCCGCAAAAGGGTGATATTGTGCACAAGGATGGCCGAGTGCTCGGACAGCACGACGGGATACACCACTATACCATCGGCCAACGCAAGGGACTGGGTATTGCAGCACCTGAACCCCTGTACGTGGTCGAATTGGATGCTGCCAGAAATCGGGTGATTGTGGGCGATCGACTCTTAGCAGTAGAATCCGAGTGTTATGTCCAGCAAGTGAATTGGGTTTCTGTAGCACAGCCAACAGCTCCCATTCGAGCCGAAGTACAGATTCGGTATCGATCGCACCCAGTCCCCGCCACAGTAATTCCCCTAGAATCCTCCCAGGAAGCAGAAAATACTCGCGGTACAAGAGTCAAGTTAATTTTTGACGAACCGCAGTTGAGCATCACCCCCGGACAAGCCGCCGTTTGGTACGAAGGGGACTTGCTTCTTGGTGGCGGACTCATCGAAAAACAAGCAACATCAAAGGCAGGCTAGAAGCCCGCCCCACCCAAAAATTTAAATTCAGTCCTAGACGCCTGGGGGACCAAAAACCCCAGGTGGTTGCCCTTCGACTACGCTCAGGAACCGCGGAGTCGAAACCCTGCGTGAATATTTGTCGAAAAAATCGACGATTTTTGGAAGAAACCGGGTTTTTTGCATAAGTCTTATAAATTGATTTATAGCAACTTGGCGACAGCTACACATCAATTTTTCGGTTCCAAACGCAACACCTTTCCCCTAGCATCGGTGCGATAAACCCAAATTTGGCGGCCATCAGAAACCACAACCCGCCAACCTTTCACAATCATTTGGCCGCACAACTCATTAGTTGTCGAGATTCCCAAACAAGTATTCGGCCAAGTTTGGCGCGTCGATTCAGTCACTCGTAACCCTCCAGCAGCAATACCAGTTTGGCGCGACAAGTCCACTCGAACAGCCTCAACGATGGAAGCGGGCAATTGGCTTGGGGGGTTTTGGGGCGATCCTTGAGCCAAATTGTCTAATTCGGAAGTTAAATTATTCCCTACAAATTCCGAATAGCTGATGTTTTCCAGAACAGGTGTGGGCACAAATTCCTTGATGCTTGGCTGTTGTTGGCTTTCCAACTTGGTTAAGGAATGTTTCAGCGCCCCAGCATTAGCAGCAGCGGTATCTACCAGACTCGGATACATTTCCAATGCCAGAATTCCTGTTAACACCAAAGCCAAGACTAAAGGCCTGGGCTGCTTTTGGGCTTGGTTTTGACTGTCTTGAGAGTTATTTTCGGAAATTCGTTTCATTACAAGCCCTCCACCTCACTTCAGACTGCGGCGCGATCGCTGCTGAACACAACACTAACAATACTTATGTAGACACTGCTAATGTTAGTGTTGGTTCCTTTGTCAAGAACTAACATTACAAGTGCAGCGATGTAAGTATCGTCTTATTCTGTCTCTAGAGTAGAGTTTCAGGAAATAAGTATATTAATCCTCGCCAAACTTCTGATGGTGCGTCAAAACTGATTTTTTCAGGAATGATCCAAAAAAATTAGTAGCTTTTGCTACTAATTGAGTAAAATATTTGTGGATTGTGTCACATATGAACCAAAAATCCTTCGGTATCCATTTAATGAATCGTCTGAGCTATCCCCAAAAATTTATCCTAATTGGCTTTCTCTTTGCCCTGCCCTTAACATTGGTCATATACCTGCTGATTTCCGAAATTAATAGCCAGGTAAATTTTGCTCAAAAAGAAATTTACGGCAATGAATACCTGCGCCCCCTGCGACAATTGAGACAACACATACCGCAACTTCAACTTTTAGATTATCAGCCTTTAAACACAAATTTAAGCCGACCAGAGTTCAGGGCAGAACTAGAAGCAACAATAGACTCTAAATTTCAAAATCTTGCCAATACTGATAGCAGGATCGGAAGTTTATTGAAATCTTCAGAAAAAATGAATCAAACTTATCTTACTTGGCAAAATTTTAAACTGCGTCGCCACCAGTGGAGCTTAGAAACCTATGATTTTTTATATCAAACATTATTAGCAAATATTAATAAATTGGCTGCTGATGTTGGGGATAGTTCTAATTTAATATTAGATCCCGACTTAGACACTTATTACTTAATGGATGCTACTTTATTGAAACTGCCCGAAATTCAAAAAAATCTTTCAGAAATCAGAAGGATTTCTGAAAAAACCAGCCAGAAGTCAAATGCTACACAAGATGATAGAACCCAATATATTGCTCTTTCTGTAAAATTAAGAGAATTAAGTGAGGCTTTAGAGTTTAACATGAATGTTGCGTTTATAAACAATCCACAACACAATTTAAAGCTCAAATTAAATAATGATGTGCAAAGCTTTATTTTTCTTATATATCAATTATCTAAAAGTCTAGATAAACTAAACTATCCATCGGAAACTGTTCAGTATTATGCCTATATTGACTCAACTGAAAGAGTGCTAGAATTAAGTTTTGATCTGTGGGATAAAACCCTAGACGAATTAGATGTCTTACTACATAATCGTATTGAACATCTTATGAACAAAAAGCGAACAATTACAATAGTTGTTTTTTTGAGTCTCTCCATAGTATTTTATGTATTTGTATCTTTTTATCAGTCGGTGATGGAAACTGTCTTGGTACTGGATGAAGCTTCCAAAAAAATGGCAAGAGGGAATCTTGACTACAAAATTAATTTGGATAATAAAGATGAATTGGGGCAAGTTGTGAGGTCATTTAACAAAATTGCTGAGGCATTGGTTTATGCGAACCAAGAAATTACTGTTTTAAACTATCGCCTCAAAGCCGAAAATGTGCGGATGAGTGCCGAATTAGATGTGACTCGCAAAATTCAGCAAATGCTGTTGCCGAAAGACCGAGAACTTAAGGAAGTTATCGGTCTAGATATTGCAGGATTTATGGAATCTGCCGATGAAGTAGGAGGCGATTATTATGATGTACTTCAGCAAGATGGTAGAGTAAAGATTGGTATCGGCGATGTCACTGGACATGGCTTAGAGAGTGGTGTTTTAATGATTATGGTTCAAACGGCTGTGCGAACTTTGCTAGCTTACAATGAACCAGACCCTGTTCGATTTTTAAGTGCTATTAATCGGGCTATTTACGATAATGTGCAACGGATGAAATCTGACAAGAATGCTACCTTGGCTTTGCTAGACTATGAGGAAGGAATGCTGAAATTGAGCGGTCAGCACGAAGAAATGATTGTGGTGCGTTCTAATGGTTCTGTAGAGCGATTTGATACTATCGATTTGGGTTTCCCCATCGGTCTCGATGTAGATATTGCTGAATTTGTTGCTGAAAAAATGGTGCAGTTATATAAAGGAGATGTGGTAGTGCTGTACACTGATGGGATTACGGAAGCTGAAAATATGGATAAGATGCTTTACGGTTTAGAGCGGTTAATTGATGTCATACAAATAAATTGGCAACGAACGGCATCAGAAATCAGGTACGCTGTCATTGACGATGTGCGATCGCACATCGGCGAACAAAAAATCTTTGATGATATCACATTGCTGATTCTCAAACAAAAATAATACTGGGTTATCAGTTATTGGTTAGGATAGATTAGTTATGAAAACCCAAAATTCATAAATAACCGCCTGTAAATCAACACTACATAATCACAAATAACTCCTCACAAATAACTAAGACTAACAGACCACAGACTAATCAACATGAATCAGATATTCGGTAATTTCATTGAGCCGACTCCCAGCCAAGAATATTTAATCATTGGATTTTCCCCTAGTTCTATTCCCCTGAAGCAACGATGGCGGAATAATGGTTTATCGGCTGATTTCCTCGCGGACTACTTGACGACTTTTTTTCCGGGGACTCAAGAGGATGGCTCAGCACTGACAAGACAAGCGGAGGTGAAAAGTGCCGTTAGCTATATTGCTAATGAGTTATTGGAAAATGCGATGAAGTTTAACGATGAAAATTCCCATTACCCGATCGATATTAAACTGCAATTGGAGGAGGACGGGCTAATTTTCTCCGTGGCTAACAGCATTCCGGCTTCTGCTGTTGACAATTTTCAGGGTTACATTCAGAAATTGATGCTTTGCGACCCCAGCGAGATGTATATTGAGCAGTTAGAAAAAAATGCTGCTGATGAGAACTGTACCGCTTCAGGGTTAGGCTTGCTGACTATGCTCAACGACTACAGCGCCAAGATGGGCTGGAAGTTCGAGACGGTTCAACAGGACCCGGAAGTCATTGCCGTCACCACGATGGTACAACTAAGATTATAAGCCCATCGGGCATCAATTATCCAACTTAAGCAACTTTTTTCGCCACAATGGAAATTAAGACAGAAAAATACCACATCTGCTACGATCGAGAGACAGCCACGGTGAGTTTTTCCGGCTCCCTGCGACTAAGCGGGCCCGAAGAATACCAGCCGATTACCCAGTTGCTCGGCGATGTAGCCGATACGCAAACGGAAAAAATTATTCTGAATTTGCAGCAGTTAGAATTTTTGAACAGTTCGGGGATCAGTATGCTGTCGAAGTTCATCATTGAGATGCGAAAAAAACCTGGGGTGCAAATGGCGGTACAAGGCTCTAAATCTGTCGCTTGGCAAGGTAAATCTTTGAAGAATTTGCAACGTCTAATGCCTGCTTTAGTGGTGGAATTAGTGTAGGAACTGCCAGAGCCTTTGGGATTCGGAATGATGATGCAATTTTCTGTTGGTAAAGGCGCAAGTTCTAGGGTTATGTTAGAAGAACAACCATCGAGAGAAGAGCTAGTTTTGGAACTCGAAAAATTGCGCCAGCAAGTGGAAGATTTGAAAGAGGAAAAAGCGGATCTGGAAATTTTGTTAGAAACCAGTGCCGCCCACTCTGATAATCTGACAAGCGAGTTACGCTATCGGGCGTTGCAAGCAGTGCGCGAAGCAGAAAAGCGGCTGGCTCAGTTTCTGGAAGCTATTCCCATCGGAGTGGTAGTTCTTGATTTTGAAGGCCAACCTTGCTATGTTAATCGTGCGGGAAAGCAGTTGCTCGGCAAAGGGGTTTTACCATTAAATACCGTTGATAATTTGTCGGAAGTTTATCAAATTTATCTCGCGGGTACTGATACTATTTATCCGAGCGAAAATTTGCCCATCGTCCGAGCTTTGAAGGGCGAAACTTCCACGGCTGAGGATATGGAAGTTCATCTACACGACAATATAATTCCGATCGAGATTTGGGGAACACCAATTTTTGACGAGGATGGTAGTGTGGCTTTTGCGATCGCAGTTTTTCAAGATATTACAGAACGTAAACAAGCAGAAAGCGATCGCCATAAGTTTATTAATGAACTCTCTCTCCTCAATCAAAGTCTGGAAGCCTCCCTAGATGCCGAGTCAGAATTAACTGATGCCTATGGGCGGTTTGTTCCCCATCAATTTCTAAATTTACTGGGATATGAAAGCATTATCGAAGTTAATTTGGGAGATCAAACACAGCAAGAAATGTCGGTTTTATTTGCGGATATCCGGGATTTTACAACACTTTCTGAGACCATGACACCCCAAGAAAATTTTAATTTTATCAATGCTTATTTGTCGCGGATGGAGCCGGCTATTGCTAGAAATAATGGGTTCATCGACAAATATATAGGTGATGCAATTATGGCTCTATTTAGCGACTGTGCCGATGATGCTGTCAAGGCTGGTATTGCTATGTTAAATATTCTCAAAGACTACAACAAACACCGTCAAAATGTGGGATACATCCCCATTCAAATTGGGATTGGCATTAACACAGGTTCTTTGATGTTGGGGACAGTTGGTGGCAAAAGTCGGATGGATAGCACTGTGATTAGTGATGCGGTTAATTTGGCCTCTCGGATTGAAGGATTGACTAAAGATTACGGCGTACCGCTGTTAATTTCTCATGCCACTTTTGAGAAGTTGCGAAATCCGGCTGATTATGCTGTTCGCATCGTCGATAAGGTACAGGTCAAAGGAAAATCTCAATTTGTAACAGTTTATGAAGTATTTGATGCCGAACCAGAGGAGGTGAGATTGGCAAAGCTAGAAAATTTGCCCATATATAATGAAGCTATGTTATTGTGCGATCGCAAGGAGTTTCGAGAAGCGGGAAAATTGTTTGAAGAGTGTTTGCGGAACAACCCTAGCGATCGGGTGGCTCGCATTTATCTCAAACGCTGTCGAGATTGGCGCACTTTACTCAAAGGAATTTGATATTTGGGAATCGGGAATGGGGCATCGGGCATCGGGCAATTTTAGATTTTGGATTCTGGATTAATGATACGTACTGGGGAATTATTGCGTAAAATGACAATGGGAACAGCTAGGTGGCCGCTAAAAATATTTATCAGACCTTCGGTGATTAAAGTTCTAGCGCTGTTGAGTCTTTGCTGCTGTTTAATTATAAGCTGCCGACAGCCGACAAATCCATCGGTTAACTCTGGCGCTGACAATACTCAAAAAGATCGGATTACGATTGGCACAACCTTGAAACTGCGGACGATCGACCCTGGGGACGCCTACGAAGTGATCTCAGCACAATTGTTGCGCAACTTGGGCGATACTCTCTACACCTATGAGTCGGGAACTACAAAGTTAATCCCGGATTTAGCCACAGCCATGCCCAAAATCAGCCCCGATGGATTAACCTATATAATTCCTCTGCGTCAAGGGGTGATTTTTCATGATGATACACCCTTCAATGCCGCAGCAATGGAGTTTTCTTTACAGCGGTTTATCAAAAATGGTGGCCGTCCAGCTTTCCTGTTAGGTGATGCTGTAGAATCAGTGACAGCGACGGGCGAATATGAGTTAACTGTTAAATTAAAAAAGCCTTTTGCGGCTTTTCCGGCCATGCTAACCTTTGCTGGTACTTGTGCCATTTCTCCGAAAGCTTACGAAATTGGCGACGGTAAATTTAAACCAGATACATTTGTGGGAACCGGACGCTACAAGCTAGCCAAGTATGGCACCGATTCTCTCAAAATAGATGTATTTGATAAATATTGGGGAGAAAAACCCCAAAATAAAGGTATAGATTTGTTGCTGCTTTCTAGTTCCGCCAATTTGTTTAATACTTTTCGCACGGGTGCGATCGATGTTGCTTATTTATCTCTGGATGCAGATCAAGTTCGCAGTTTGGATGAGGGAGCAAAAAAAGGGAAATGGCAGGAATTCGAGGCCGAGAGTAGTACCGTCAGTTATATGACGCTGAATATCCAGTCTAAACCCCTGGATAATATATATGTGAGACAGGCGATCGCAGCTACGATCGATCGCCCACTAATTAACGATCGCGTACTCCGTGGACAAGCACAGCCACTGTACAGTCTGATTCCCACAACCTTTGACGTTCAAAAACCCGTTTTCAAAGAGCTCTACGGCGATGCCAACATGGTAAAAGCCAAGGAATTATTGACTAAAGCGGGATACTCAGCAGCAAATCCTTTAGTATTGCAAATCTGGTATCCTTCATCTTCCGCAAAAAGAGGTTTAGTGGCGAGTACCATCAAGGCCATAGCTAAACTCAAGATGGAGGGAATTCTACAGATAGAAGTTAATAGTGTGGAATCTCCCACTTTATTTCAAAATATTGAGAAGGGAATTTATCCTGCGGTGTTAGTGGATTGGTACGCCGACTTTTTCGATGCCGATAACTATATACAGCCATTTTTAGATTGTGCCGAAGGTTCGGTTGCTGGCGGCTGTTCCAAGGGTGCTAGCCAGGGTCAGGGTTCGTTTTATTATAACGATCGCGTGAATCAACTGATCGCCAAACAGCGCCAAGAACCAAACCCACAAATCCGCAACGCCATTTTTGCTGAACTTCAAGACATACTAGGTAGAGATGTACCTTTCATCCCCCTCTGGCAGGATAAAGATTATACTTTTGCTCAAAAAAATATTACAGGTGTTAGCTTAGAACCGACGCAAGCTTTTCCGTTTTGGTTCCTGAAAAAGCAATAATTTTTAACAAATTTTAACTTTGTTAAAACATCTAAAATTATAGCATTTTTGGGGTACACAACACAGTGATAATAATCACACTATATCCAGATGTCGATCGCTCAAGATCCTTCAAAAATAAACTAAATTTGTAAGTAGAGATTTGGTGGGAGCGGGTATATGAAGTTTGAGATTTTGGCAGCTACAGGGTTACTAATTGCGATCGGTTTTGCCTCTCCAGTGAAAGCCGAAAATCCCGCAGAAGTCAAGCAGTTACTAGAAACCAAAATTTGTTCCGGTTGTGACTTGACAGGAGCGCAACTTTCTGGTATAGATCTCAGCGGTGCAGATTTGAGTGGGGCGAATTTGAGTGGGGCGAATTTGAGGGGAACGAATCTCAATGAAGCCAAGCTGAATCAAGCCAATCTCAAAAATGCCAAACTAGCCGGTGCGAGCTTAATCGCTACGAGGATGCACGGTGCGAATTTGGAGCAAGCTGACTTGAGCCGTGCTAATCTGAATTTGGCTGGTTTAGTGATTGCGAATTTGAAGAATGCCAATCTCAGCAGCTCGAATCTAATCGGAGCTAATTTGGAAAGTGCTAATTTGACTGGCGCAAACCTCAAAAATGTTCGTCAGTCATTGTTGAATCTAGCCAATGTCACTCTCAAAGGTGGGAGTTTGTTCGGAATGGATATGGTGGGAGTCAACCTACGGGATGCAAATTTGACCGGTGCAAATTTGACTGGTGCAAATTTGGTGGGTTCCGACTTGACAGGTGCTAACCTCAGAAATGCAAATATGGCCAATGTAGAGTTGAAGAATGCTGCACTGCCCTAGGGCGATCGCCTATTGTGATATCAGACGATCGTGCTTAACAACTTTAATATAAAAATGTAGGGGTAGTTCAGAAACTGCCCCTACACTTTTAATTGTCAAGGATTAATCTTCTTCGTGAGTATCTTGGGGAAAACGAATGATGTCATCGTCGCCGAGATATTCGCCATTTTGAATTTCAATCATCACCAGGGGAATCACGCCAGGGTTTTCCACACGGTGAGCAGCATTCATGGGAACGTAGGTTGACTGTTTTTGCATCAAAATAGTTTCTTTATCATCGCAGATAACTTTAGCGGTACCGGAGACAACAACCCAATGTTCGCTGCGGTGATAGTGCATTTGGGTACTGATGTGGTGGCCAGGCTTGAGCTCAATGCGATTGATTTTATAACGCTCGCCAGCGTCGATGACTGTAACTTTGCCCCAGTAGCGGGTTTGGGTGCGAGTATCTATTGTTTCCATTGTTTCGACTGTTTCCATTGTTTTCGCCCTGCTGTTGGTGTCGCCAACGGTATCTGCTGTGAATATTTGTAGTTGAAAGTATAGCAGGGAGAGAGTAAGTGCGATCGCATTAAATACTACTCAATTAACCGCCATTCACGAGCATCAACAAATTGAGACAAATGACCCACATTTGTGGTGGCAATTATCACCTCATGCCCTTTATTTGCTTCCAATATTGCTTGAGCCGCCAAAATCACATCCCCATCAAGTGCATTGGCTTCTGCGGTTGGTCTTCCTCTCATTCTCGCGTCAGCCCATAACTGAGCGGCCAAAAGCATTACTTCTGTAGTCAAAGGACGGTATGTCAGTTGTAATTTCAATTCATCAAGTCTTTGAATACCTGCTGACTTACCTGCACGGATTAACTCGCGTCGCACTTCGTAATCAGCAATTTCAGGCAGAATTATTATTTCGCCTCTCCGCATTAAAGAGTTTAGCCGAACTTTGCATTCTTGAACTTCAGTAGAGGATGTTTTAGGGTTGGTCACCATTCCTAATGGGCCAGAGTCCAGAAATATTACTCTACTCATGGGAATAATGGCCGATTAGAAAGACGGTCTTCATCTAAAACTTTACGGAGATATTCCCAAGTTTCAGTTTGTTCCTGTTCATCTCCCTCCTCCACCCATGAATTGATTAAATCAATTGCACCTTGATTTCTTTTTATCCGTTCCTCCAGCGACAGTTTAGTCATATCTATTTTCTCAGGTGTGGGGGCCAGCTCGGACAATATGGGCTTTACTGTCACCGTTTCCAGAAGTAATCGCATCATCTGAAGTAAGTTTGGCCAATATTCTCTGGGAGTTTGCTGAATTATGCGGAGAAATTCGGCGATGGGCTCGCTTAACGGGCGATCGATCTCTTTCCCTTCAGCCATAGGAAGTTCGGGCGCGGAGGTTACGGTTCCTTGGGTTTCGCTGCTTAAAACTTGTTCGGACATAATTACTTTTCTCCTTTCTCTTATCTATATTATGTGCTGTTGATTAACCATGTTGAGAGGCTTTGGCAAATATTGTGAGAAAAAAGTGCCCCTACGTGCGATCGTAGGGGCGGCTTTTTCTAACCATTTATGTCGGAAACAAACAATGTAATAAACCCGCCTCGGCTCAACGACAAAATGGCGTTGAATTAGCAAGAACAGAGTTCACAATTGCTAAGTTTCCATTCAATTAGTTTCCCCAACGAGTGGGGACTCCATTCTGGTATTACGCCAAAACAGACGAGAACGAGTTTCCATTCAATTAGTTTCCCCAACGAGTGGGGACACGTTGCCGAAAGATTTCAAATTCTTAATCTTTTAGAAGCCAAGTTTCCATTCAATTAGTTTCCCCAACGAGTGGGGACATTTTCATTGGTAAGTATTGCATCGTTCGTTCGCAAAAGTTTCCATTCAATTAGTTTCCCCAACGAGTGGGGACTCTGGAATCTATCTATCATGAACTTTAAAAATTTCATTGCTGCAAGTTTCCATTCAATTAGTTTCCCCAACGAGTGGGGACCCCTGCATTATACACCCAATACACCGCAAGGTGTCCAGAGGCCATTTGCGAGGGATAGCAAATTTGTACCTGCAAACCACCTCCGAGCATACCATCGAAATTGTTGAAACCCTTACAGGGCAATATATCGAGGGATAGAACGAACTTGCGCGATCGCAGCCATTTCTTCCATCCCTCGCGAGTGATATACCAAATCTGGGTTTATTAACCTTTAACTGGTTCCCAGGCTAGAGCCTGGGAACCGAGATCCAGAGGCTCTGCCTCGCTTGCGGACAAAAACAGGAGGCAGAGCCTCATAGAAGGCATTCCCAGGCTCTAGCCTGGGAACCAGCAAACTATTTTATTTTTACAGTTAAATTTCTGCTTGGACTGCTTGATCTAAACGATTAGTTTCACCTTTGGCATCTTTGAGTAAGTCATCCCAATTGTCTGGAGGGATGCCACTTTCAAGCATTTTTTTGAAAGTTCGATAAGCGTATGTCTTACTGTCATAAGCTCGCTTAGAGTTCTCATCATTCACCCAGGCGAAAACAATAATTTTACCCTCTTGATGATATCGGAAAAACAGTCGGTACTGCTGAAAAAATTTAGCTCTAAACCAGTGCTTATAATCATCTCCGAGCGTATCACCCTGACGATAATCACTACGTGTTGGATCTTGAGGAATAACATCAAATGCCAGCTTTGCTATGGCAGCTAGACGCTTTGCGGCATTT
Organism: Microcoleus sp.; assembly: GCF_041354475.1. NCBI lineage: Bacteria > Bacillati > Cyanobacteriota > Cyanophyceae > Oscillatoriales > Microcoleaceae > Microcoleus > Microcoleus sp. The sequence goes on along the minus strand of NZ_JBGJZU010000009.1, from coordinate 100,697 downwards.
TTATGCTTGTAGTCTTGAGGATACTTTTGACGCAAATGTTCAACTTGCGTCAGAAGTTCTTCAAACTGGTTGAGGAAGAGAGGATGGGCAAATATATTCCACCCATTAATCACCAGCGGCTGATTTACAGACAAACTTATTCATCCTCATCCGAGAGTGGTGCATCAAGCTCAAGATCAATTTCAGAAACTAAGGACTGAACACGACTTACTAAATCAGAGCTAATTGCTTGTAAGTGGTGAGGATTCTGTTTCATATCTCGTGCCAGAAAATTCAGAAACAGTCCAAGTATCGGATCGCTTTCTGTCGGGTTAGCACGAGAAATGACTACTTGACCGTCAGAGTCGATCGTATAGCAGATTTTATCACGCTTATTCAAGCCAAGGGCTTTGCGAACTGGCTCAGGAACTGTAGTCTGATAGCGATCGGTCAGAGTAGACTCTGAGTATAGGGCTAGTATTGCAGCCATAGCAACCTCTAAATCTGGCGGTTCAAATCTATGGTAATGCAACCGCATTGTCTTGTCAAGAGACTACTGGTTTAACTGGTTCCCAGGCTCAAGCCTGGGAACCGAGATCCAGAGGCTCTGCCTCGCTTGGGACAAAAATAGGAGGCAGAGCCTCATGGAAGGCATTCCCAGGCCAGAGCCTGGGAACGAGCAATCAAGCCTGGGAACGAGCAAAACCAGCCAACACCTACGCTTTGAGCTTCCGACGGCGAATCAGCACGCTCATCACTTGCTTAGGATTAGCTGCACGCTGTACGGGACTCCAATCCCCCACTTCCGCAAAACCCAGTCGGTACAAAGTGAGTATCGTTTCCCTCACACCCTGGGGCGAACCGACAACAGTTAACAGCACCACATCCTGTTCCGATACTGCTGCTGATTCGTCATTTGGGCACTCAGATTCGCGATCATCAGGCAAAAATTCCTGTGACATATTATTTTCTCCTGGTTTTGGGTTTTCTAGAAAAACCCAAAAACCCAGCCGCCCCGCATTTCAACACATAGCAGGGCGGCTACAGAGAATGTTAAGATTCTCGGAGCCTCCAGACTGCTTGTCCCAGTTTGGCGGTTAGCTGTCCATTGCTGTTGTCGCAGCTTTGGGCGAAGCGAAGCGGAGGGAGTGCAACTAGATTTTCGGGCGACGACGCGGGCTGCCTTCTCTACAAGCAAAGCAACCTCTCACTCAAAAGCGTAGCCACATAGGGGGGCCCGTGTCAATCCATTTTGGATTTTAGATTTCCCTCGCGAGTGATATATCAAATCTGGTTCTAACTGGTTCCCAGGCTCTGGCCTGGGAACCGAGATCCAGAGGCTCTGCCTCGCTTGGGGACAAAAACAGGAGGCAGAGCCTCTGGGAAAGCATTCCCAGGCCAGAGCCTGGGAACGAGCAAACACGCCTTTCATGGCGTGGTGATAAAATTAAGCTGCTAATAATATGGCGGAATGAACAATGATGACTCACTAACCCCTCCTGATAACCTTTTGCAGGCCCTCGCGACTAGAGTACGTGTTCTGCGGAGGGAGCAAGGTTTAACCCAAGAACAACTTGCCGATCGGGCTGGGTTGAACCCCCGCCACATTCAGAAGGTAGAAGCTGGGGAACTAAATGTCACAATTAGTACGTTGTCTGCCTTAGCTTTGGCTCTTGGTGTCACAATTACTGGCTTAATAGAACCACATCTTGTCTCTGAGTCTAGACCTCAGACTACTAGCCTGTCACGCCTCTCTCCAAATGAAATGCTGCCATGTTGCAGAAACACTGATGCACTAAATTCTATCGGTCTGACTCCCGAAATGCTATGCCATGCAATTTTCCATGCGTATACGGTGATAGATTCGATAGATTCTAGTTTGCTTGAAGGCGGTTTGGAGCGTCTCGCCGGCGGTACAGTTGAACTAGCAAATTTATCTTCTATTTTTGGTAACTTACTAGGTGCTGGAGTAGCTCTTCATTCGGGCGGACAGTTTGTTCGCAATGGTTCCCACAAGTTTCCCGATTTGGTATCTGTTAATAGTAATTTTGAATCTGGAATAGAGATCAAGGTAGCTCTCGAAACCAACATTCCGAAAGGACATCTGGCAAAATCAGGAATATACTTCACCTTTCGTTATGTATTAGTGACTGTAAGCGGTTTCGATCGGTCTCATCGCGGTGACATAGTTTCAATTTGGGAAGTTCGATGTGGAAGGCTTTCTGATATTGACTTCTCGTTAAGCAACACAGCAGGTGATAGTGGAAAGACGGCTGTGATTAAAACTGAAGCACTGCGCCAAATGAGTCTAGTGTATTTTGACCAAGCACTATGTCCGTACAAGAGATATGTTTATTTCAACTAGCTTTGACTTGGCATACCTCTAATTACAACTGTGCCAGCAATGCTGTAGCAATTGCACGACTCAAAAGTGGCGGAACAGCATTACCAATTTGTTTAACTATCTGACCACGGTTGCCTATAAATATGTAGTCATCATCAAATCCTTGAAGTCTGGCTCCTTCCCTGGGAGTAAGAGCTCGGTCTTGATACGGGTGAATACATTTATTTGAACCAGGGTGTACAAAGTTGACAGTTACAGTAACAGAAGGTTCATCGGGTTCTATTCGGCTATATGAGGTACTAAAGCCACTACTTACCGCTCCGGGAGGCAAGGCAAAAATATTTGAGCCTGCATATTTAATCACCTTTAACATTTTTTCAGTGTGAGCGGTGGCTTCGTGTAGTGCAAGCACTTTCTCAGTTTTACGCCGTTCCAATTCATATTGAGTAGGAGAAATATCACATCGATAGTGAGTGTCTTTTTCTCCAGCACTCACCTCCGGCAGGTCGTGAATTGCCTCCATAACTGTAACCGCTGGTGCAAGGATATATTGCATTAACGGATAGGTGCGTAATACTTTCGGATGACTGAGAGGAGCCATACTGCGACCTTCAAAATAGTGAGTAATTTCGGGAAACTTCACCTTATTGTTATTTCCAAAACGGCCGATAATAACTACCCTTTCTCTCCTTTGAGGTAGACCATAGTGGACTGCATTGAGCACTCGCCAATCTGTGGAATATCCAATAGCTTCAAATAGTTCGACAATTTGTTTAATTGTCTGTCCGTTCTTGTGGCTGATTAAGCCAACCACATTTTCCATGACGAAAAAAGTTGGCTGATAGAACTGAACCAATAATGCAAATGACTCAAACAGTGTATTCCGAGGATCATCAACATTCAGACTACGAAATGGACGTACTGACGAAAAACCCTGACATGGTGGGCCTCCTATAACTACATCAACATCCCCAGGGGTAAGTCCAGTAGTTTTGCAAAACTTATTAGGTGACCATTGTCTGATATCTCCCTCGATCGCACAGACATCTTTGTGATTTGCTTTAAATGTCCTCAGTCGATCTCGGAGAATGTCAATACCAGCTTTTACCTCAAATTCACCTGTCGCCTCAAATCCTGCTGAAAAACCGCCCGTACCACAAAATAAGTCGATAATTTTCAATTTCTGTCCCATTGCTGCTCTTTAGTATTAGCTAATACTATATCAAGTGTCTTATGTAATTTTTAGTTTAGCAGCTAGACAATAAGTATACCAAATAAAAAAATGTAATACCCAGATCCCCGACTTCTGAAAGAAGTTGGGGATCTAACAGCGAGAGTTTTACGTTTAATTAGGTTGATTTACTTACTTGCTCAACACGCCTTCGGGAATTCCCAAAATATCCTCAATCCGAGGCATATCTTCCACAGCAATCACTCGCCCTTCATCCTCAAAACCAGCAATTTGATCGAAATTCAAATACCGATACAAATCGTCAGCAAAAGGATTAATCTTCTTCGCCACAATCTCCATGTATTCTTGGACTGTGGGAATTCGACCCAACAGCGAACAAACTGCGGCTAGTTCAGCGGAACCCAGATAAACTTGCGCGTCTTTCCCCATGCGATTGTTGAAGTTGCGAGTAGATGTTGAAAACACCGTTGTGGCATCTTTAACTCGTGCTTGATTTCCCATGCAAAGACTGCAACCGGGCATTTCTGTACGAGCTCCAGCGGCTCCAAAAATGCTGTAATAACCTTCTTCTTTGAGTTGTTGTTCGTCCATGCGAGTTGGGGGACAAATCCACAGGCGGGCTTTCACTTCCCCAGCACCTTCCAATACTTTCGCGGTGGCGCGGTAGTGACCGATATTGGTCATGCAAGAACCGACAAATACTTCGTCAACCCGATCGCCCGCAACCTCACTTAACAACTTAACATTATCGGGGTCATTGGGAGCAGCCACAATGGGCTCTTTAATCTCATTCAAATCAATTTCAATGATTTCGACATATTCAGCATCAGCATCAGCCTCCAGCAACACCGGATTTGCCAGCCATTCCTCCATCTTCGCTACCCGGCGCATCATCGTCCGCGCATCTGCATAGCCCCGCGCCATCATATTTTTCAGCAGCGCCACATTGGAACGAATGTACTCAGAAACAGTCTCCACGCTCAGTTTAATCGTGCATCCAGCACAAGAACGCTCGGCCGTGGCATCAGTCAATTCAAAAGCCTGCTCGACCTTCAAATCTGGCAAACCTTCAATCTCCATAATCCGTCCAGAAAAGATGTTTTTCTTGTTCTGTTTCTCGACGGTTAGCAAACCTTTTTGAATTGCTACATAGGGAATTGCATTCACAACATCCCGCAGGGTTACTCCCGGCTGCAATTCACCTTTGAACCTTACTAAAACCGACTCCGGCATATCCAAAGGCATCACGCCCAAGGCAGCAGCAAAGGCCACCAATCCCGAACCCGCCGGAAAGGAAATTCCCAAGGGAAAACGAGTGTGAGAATCGCCACCAGTTCCTACTGTATCTGGCAATAACATCCGGTTTAGCCAGGAGTGAATAATGCCGTCTCCGGGACGCAAAGCTACTCCACCTCGTTGAGCCATGAAATCGGGTAATTCATGGTGAGTTTTAACATCAACTGGTTTGGGATAGGCGGCGGTGTGGCAAAAACTTTGGATTACCAAATCGGCGCTAAATCCTAAACAAGCTAGTTCTTTTAATTCGTCCCGTGTCATCGGGCCGGTGGTATCTTGGGAACCGACTGTGGTCATTACTGGTTCGCAGGATGTACCGGGACGCACCCCAACTAAACCGCAAGCTTTGCCGACCATTTTCTGCGCTAATGTAAAGCCTTTGTGGGTGTCTACTGGAATGTTAGGACGGGTAAAAATGGTGCTGATTTCTAGTCCTAAAGCTTCACGGGTTTTGTCGGTTAAGGTGCGTCCAATTAATAGGGGAATTCGGCCACCGGCGCGAACTTCGTCTAGTATTGTGTCTGGTTTGAGGGTGAATGTGGAGATGATTTCTCCGGCTTCATTGGTGATTTCGCCTTTGTAGGGATGGATGGTAATTACCATGCCTGTTTCCATTTTGGCGACGTCGCATTCGATCGGCAATGCACCGGAATCTTCAGCGGTATTGAAGAAAATCGGGGCGATCGCACTTCCTAGAATATAGCCACCACTGCGTTTGTTTGGCACAAATGGAATATCATTACCAATATGCCACAAGACTGAATTAATCGCCGATTTCCGCGAGGAACCGGTGCCGACAACATCGCCCACGTAGGCGACGGGATGACCTTTTTGCTTCAATTCGGCAATGGTTTGCAGAGCACCGGGCATTTTAGTTTCCAGCATGGCCAAAGCGTGCAGCGGAATGTCCGGCCGCGTGGTAGCCTGCGGTGCAGGAGATAAATCGTCGGTATTCGTCTCTCCCGGCACTTTAAACACCGTTACGGTGATGGCTTCGGCTAGTTGGGGGCGACTGGTAAACCACTCGGCATTAACCCAAGAGTCGATGACTTGTTTAGCATAGGGATTGACATCCGACAGGGCCAGGACATCGTGGAAAGCATCAAATACTAACAGAGTTTTGCTGAGGGCGCGGGCTGCGGTGGCGGGAATAGCGGTTTCGGCTGTGGGATTGAGTAAATCGATGAGGGAGTGGACGTTGTAGCCGCCCATCATTGTCCCTAGCAGGTAGACTGCCCATTTGGGGGCGATGAGGGGGCTGTGGATTTCTCCTTTGGCAATGCTGGTCAAAAATCCTGCTTTGACGTAGGCTGCTTGGTCTACTCCGGGTGGCACGCGATCGCGCAATAATTCTACTAAGGTTTCTTCTTCGCCCGGTGGCGGATTTTTGAGCAATTCGCAAAGTTCGGAGGTTTGCTGAGCATCTAGGGGCAGTGGGGGAATTCCCAAGGCTGCCCGTGAAGCTACGTGTTGGCGGTAAGATTCAAGCATTTCTGTCCTTCGTTGATTGTTTGCAGTTCAGTTTACTTTGAAAACTAGGAGCTTGTACTCATGATTTGACAAAGTATCCCACTCTATAAAAACTTAACGCAAGGGTAAAAAAAGTGGAGTTCAATACCAAAGACAAATATTCACCGAACTTGCCCGCCAGTCAAATTTAAAAACTTAGGGTATGGGATTGTCACTTTTTTTCACCAAAAGTCGATGAATTAGGCTGGTTTATGATACTATAATATTATGGTACTTGTTGCCCTATTCCTACATAAGCTCAGTCTCCCCTCCATAACTTAACAATCGCTTGAGCTAGTTTGTTTGTGAAAAAAGATACCTAATTATTAAAGTTAAATCACTCTGGGGCTAAACTAATCAAAAACAGTGGATTAGTTTAAACTGCAAGTGGGGTGAAAAATTCCTCACTTACTTACAGCGATTCCTCAAAAGGAAAAAAAACTAAACGTTATAATTTATAGGGTTTAGGATGGGGTTGTTTCAGGATTCAGATAATGCTAGAGATCGGTACCGATCGTCCGGGATCATCTAAAATCGCCAACTACCAAAAATTCATAGCCCTCGGTAAGAGGTAAAGGAGTCAGGTTTTGTGCAAAAAAGATTATTAGAATGGGTCAATCAAAAACTGGAAAGTTTGATTCCCGAACACTGTCAGAGTTGTGACTTTAAGTCTGAAGTCCGGGAAGCACTGCAAGATACTCAAGAATTATTGCTGGCGATCGCTGAGTCGATGCCACTCCCTTTGGCGATCAGCAGTCTGGCCGACAGTACCATTCTTTATTGCAACGATTTGTGTGCTATTTCTTTCGGAATCAAACGCACAGATTCGATCGAGCCTCCAAAAGCCGAAACACTTTACAATAACCCCGCAGACCGCCAGAAACTACTGGAGGCACTAGCTCGCAATCAGCACATCTCTGAGGCAGAAGTCTGCCTGAAAAAGGCGGACGGCACATTATTTTGGGCAACTGTGTCGATGCGCTACCTGACTTTGTATTCGGAAAAAGCTGTTTTGTCAGTGTTCTGCGATATTACGGAGCGAAAGCGAGCCGAAGCTCTAGAACGGGAATTGCTGGCGTCAATCCATTGTCGCGCTCGTCAGCAAGTCGCTGTCGCTTACTTAGGTCATCTGGCGCTGGCTGAAACAGATTTGTTGGCGCTAATGGACAAAACAGGAGTGTTGATTGCCCAAACTTTGGATGTAGAGTATTGTCAATTTTTGGAACTATTGCCTTCAGGTCATGCTTTCCTGTTGCGATCGGGCTTTGGCTGGTCTGTCGGCCTCGTTGGTAGTGCGACTGTCACCGCTTCACCACGGTCTCAAGCTGGCTATACATTGTCCGTGGGGGAACCAACTATAGTCGCAGATTTGCGGATAGAAACCAGGTTCAGTGAATCGCCAATGCTGCACAACCAGCAAATTGTCAGCGGTGTCACCTTGCTGGTTCCGGGCACTCCCGGTATGGCTAATACGAACTGGGGAGAATCCATTGAAGTCCCCAATACGACATCTCCTGTTTGGGGTGTTTTGGGGGTTCACAGCACTCAAGAGCGGGTTTTTAGCCAAGATGATGTCTATTTTATGGAGGCGATCGCCAATCTGTTAGCCGCGGCGATCGAGCGGATTCGATCGTCAGAACGCCTGCAAATGATGGAAAGGGCGATGGAGAGTGCCACCAACGGCATTGCGATCGCCGATGCGACAGTTGCCGACAATCCGATTATTTATGTCAATCCCAGTTTTGAGCGGATCACAGGCTATAGCCGAGAGGAATTAATTGGTAAAAATTGCCGATTCTTACAGGGCCAAGGCACTAATCCAGCCTCTGTCAAAAAACTCAAAAAATCTATTGAAGAAGGCAAAGAATGCCAAGTTATTTTGCGTAACTTTCGGAAAGATGGTACGCCTTTTTGGAACGAACTTTCTATTGCTCCGGTGTACAACTCGCGACGACACTTGACCCACTTTATTGGGGTTCAAACAGATGTCACAGACCGTCAAAAAGCCGAAGAAGAATTATACTCAAAATCTCAAGATCTAGCTACTTTTAGTGCCAATCTCAAACATTTACATCGAATTACCACCTATAATTATCAAAATTTTCAAGAACTGGTTGATGATTATCTAACCGCGGGTTGTTTGATTTTTGGTCTGGCTATTGGCATCATTGCTAAAGTGGAAAATCAATCTTTTATAATTAGGTCTGCCAAGACAGAATTAGAATTTTTAGCTCCGGGATTAGAATTAAACCTAGAGGATACTTACTGTGACGCAGTGATTAAGTTCAAGAAAACAATGGCCTGTTCTCACATCAGAGAACTACTGGATGAGGATGACCATCCAATTTATCAAAAATTGGGTCTGGAATCCTACATCGGCACACCTATATTTGTTAATAATAAAATCTATGGTACTTTGAGTTTTTGTTCACGAGAAGTCAGACGTAAAAATTTTGCATCCCAGGAAAGAGAAATTATAGAATTGATGGCTCAAAGCCTGGGTAAATTTCTGGCGGCTCACAGAATGGAAATAGAACGCCAGGAAGCAGAAAAAGAGCGATCGGAGTTGATAGTATCTCTCCAAGAAAGTGAAGAACGCTACCGCCGTCTAGTCGAACTCTCTCCAGAAGCGATCGCCGTTCACTGTCAAGGTAAAATCGCCTATATCAACGCAGCGGGCGCAAAACTCCTCGGCGCTAGCTCTCCATCCGCGCTCATCGGCTTTCCGGTGCTGCATTTCGTCCATCCCAGCTATGTAGAAATCGCCAGAGAGCGGATTCGGAAAGTCGAGGAAGAAAATAGACCGATCGAACTGGCGGAAGAAAAATTGATGCGCCTAGATGGAACCATCATCGATGTGGAAGTAGCAGGTATACCCGCTACTTATCAAGGCTCAGCCGCCGCCCAAATTATTATCAGAGACGTCACCGAACGCAAACGAGTAGAACAGCAACTCCTGCACGATGCCTTTCACGACGCACTAACAGGTTTGCCAAACCGCCTCTTATTTATCGATAGACTCGCACAAGCGATACAGCTTTCTCAATATTCTCCCGATTACAAATTTGCCGTCCTATTCCTAGATTTAGACCGCTTCAAAGTAGTTAATGATTCTCTAGGACACATTCTCGGTGACAAACTGTTAATCGCTCTGGCGCAGCGACTTCAGAATTGCGTGCGCGTTACTGATACCGTCGCCCGACTTGGCGGAGACGAATTTACCATCCTCCTAGACCGCATTCAAAACCTCAGCGATGCCACCCTAGCAGCTAACAGAATACAAAAAGAATTGACCATACCCTTTAACCTGGAAGGTCATGAAGTATTCACCAGCGCTAGCATTGGCATAGTTTTTAGTAGAGACGAAGTAGAAGCATTAGAAGAGGAAGATTTGAACGGTCAGCAGAGTGCTTTGTATCACCATCCCGAAGAATTGCTGCGGGATGCCGACATTGCGATGTATCGTGCTAAAGCTTTGGGTAAGGCTCGCCACGAGGTGTTTAATTTGGCGATGCACGACCAAACTATGTCACTGTTGCAGTTAGAAACAGACCTGCGATTGGCGATTTTTGGTAAGGAAGAATTAGGAAAAGATAAGGACGAAAGTTCCCATTTTATTGTTAACTATCAACCGATTATTTCGATCGTTACTGGTGCGATCGAGGGTTTTGAAGCTTTAGTACGGTGGCAGCACCCGGTTCGGGGTCTAGTGCCACCGTCTACTTTTATTCCGGTAGCTGAAGAAACAGGCTTGATTGTACCTCTGGGAGCGTGGGTATTGCGGGAATCTTGCAGGCAATTGCGCCAGTGGCAAGAAATGTTAATGTCAATGAAGGAAGAAGGAAGAGGGAAGAAGGAAGAAGGAAGAAGGAAGAAGGAAGAAGGAAGAAGGGGGAGAGGGGGAGAGAAGGCTACTAATGCCCAATTCCCGATGCCCAATTCCCAATGCCCAATTCCCGATGCCCGATGCCCCATTCCTAATTACCGATTACCAATAATTGACCCTTGGCAATTAACAATGAGTGTTAATCTGTCTCCAAAACAGTTAGGTATGCCCAATTTGTTGGATCAAATTGATGAAATTTTGGCAGAAACAGGCTGCGCTCCAAGTTGTTTAAAATTGGAGATTACTGAAAGCGCGATCGTGGAAAATGTGAAGAAAGCTAATACTGTACTCTCTCAGTTGAAAGCTAAAAATATTCGGTTGTCGATCGACGATTTTGGTACGGGCTATTCGTCTTTGAGTTATTTGCACCGTTTTCCGTTGGATACCCTGAAGATCGATCGCTCTTTTGTGAGTCGTTTGGGAACTAGCGAAGACGGTAATGATGGGAGTCAGCATTTACAAATTGTACGGGCGATTGTGACTTTGGCTCACAATTTGGGACTGGAGGCGATCGCAGAAGGTGTTGAGACAGCCGAACAGTTAGCACAGCTTAGGGAACTTGAATGCGAACTAGCTCAGGGATATTGGTTTTCTAAACCTTTGGATAGTAATGCCATCACTGAAATGCTCAAGCGATCCATTGATTTATAACAGGTTTCACATTTTTTGAAGTCCCCGCAGTTAATCCGTAGGGTGCGTCGCTGCGAGATATAGCAGTCGCCAAGGCGGTTTGGTCATTGAGCGTAGTCGAAATGTCCACTTCGACTACGCTCAGTGACCGGAAGCATCCTAACCACCTTGGCGGTTGCTATATTGGATATAACTTGCAGATTATAGATGGCGACGCACCCTACTTGCTTCAGTTCAAATATAAAGAATTTGGTTTTCCATTTCGTCGGCTGTTGTGGTATTAAGGATTGAAACGAGCCTATTCACGATTTTTCCATATGGATGTCGGACTGCAATAATAATTCCATAATGTTTTTCCTCCCGACTGAAATATTCTTGAGCAAGCGCTGCAAAGTCATTTCGATTGTGGGTAAGAATAGCTGCTTTTTGGCTAATAGCATACTCCAACTGCTCGACATCTGTTTTTCCGAGTTGTCCTGCTTGTTTTGCAGTTGTTGCCTCAAAGCCGCGAGAATTTAGCAAGCTAGCTACAAGCGCATCGACATCTTCATCTAAATAAACATGGATAAAAATTTCACTCATTGATCTTTAACTCGCGGATCGATTAACTCATCGGGAATGCGGTTAAGTTCAATATACTTGTTAATTTCTGCTTGGCAATCTAGATAGTAGCTCAAGGCATCAAATACTTGTGCTAGGGTGAGGTGCGGCAAACGATGAGGAATCTCTTCTGGCGAAACTCCAATGCGCCACATCTCCACGATCGCCCGCACCGGAGTTCGAGTACCCTTGATAATGGGTTCACCACTCAGAATTTCATCATTCCTGACAATGTGACAGTGTTCTGTTGACTGAAGCATATTAGTTTGATTGCTCTATTTTGGAGAATCCATAAATATTTTAGCTCAATATGATAACTAATGAGGAGACGGCAGTGCCCATAGGTGTCAACTTAACGTCAAGCCCAGTCACAGACTGTTGTTTGACTATTAAATCTAGATCCCCCCTAGCCCCCCTTAAGAAGGGGGGGACAGGAATCTTTTCAAAGTCCCCCTTCCCCCCTTGGGGGGGGCTAGGGGGGGGTGGGGATTTAGGGGGATCTAGACTTAGGTAAAAACGAGATTTATCAAAGCTCTCAGGCTTAAGTTGACACTAATGGGCAGTGCCGTTTCCCTACCCCAAGATAATCACGTAGGGACACTCCAAAAGCCGTCTCCTGATTCCGGGTAATATTAAGAATTAGCTTTGAGCGGAATCTCGATCGCAAATTCTGCACCGTTTCCTAGGGAAGAAGTGCATTGCAGGGAGCCGCCGTGTCTGTCGGTAATAATTTGGTAGCTAATGGACAAACCCATTCCAGTACCTTTACCAACAGCTTTGGTAGTAAAAAATGGGTCAAAAAGTCGATTCCGTACACTCTCTGGCATTCCAGGTCCATTGTCAGCTATCTTGACGAGTACGCGATCGGGTTTGGACAGTTCTGTTTTAATGGAGATAATACTAGGATTTTGGCGCATTTCCTCAGTAGAACGACCCAAATCTCGTTCTTCCAAAGCATCTAAAGCATTGCTCAACACATTCATAAATACTTGATTTAACTGTCCGGCATAACATTCCACTAAAGGCAAGTTAGCGTATTCTTTAATCACCGGAATCTCTGGATGATTGTGTTTAGCTTTAAGTCGGTGCTGCAATATCATCAAAGTGCTATCTATGCCTTCATGAATGTTGACTGCTTTCATTTCCGCTTCGTCCATGCGAGAAAATGTGCGGAGAGAAGCAACTATTTGTTGAATGCGATCGGCACCGACTTTCATCGATGTCAGCAATTTAGGCAAATCTTCCATGAGAAAATCAAGTTCAATATTTTCTACTTCTTCTTGAATTTCTGGTACTGGTTCGGGATAGTGGTTTTGGTAAAGTTCGATTAGGTGCAGTATGTCTTGGGTATATTCGTTAGCATGGCTAAGGTTGCCGTAAATAAAGTTAACTGGGTTGTTAATCTCGTGGGCTACCCCCGCAACTAACTGACCGAGAGATGACATTTTTTCGCTTTGAACTAACTGAGATTGAGCGCTAGTTAATTTATCCAATGTGTGTTCTAATTCGCGAGCTTTATTGAGAGTTTGAGTGTAAAGATCTGCTTGATTGAGGGCGATCGCCAATTGAACTGTAATCGCTTGCAACAATTCTACTTCGCTGTCACTCCAGGGGCGCACAGCAGCGGAGTGGGCGCAGGCAACAACGCTGACGACTCCCGAAAGTGCCTGGATCGGAATTGCCAACACAGATTGGTAGCCCATAGGGCTAAGAGACTGTCTCCAAATAGGGTCTGTTATCGCTCCGATATCATCGATTTGCAGCGTTTCTAGACGCAACATCTGTTCTCCTAAAGTGCCGAAGTCAGAAGCTTTATAGCAACCGATTAAATCGGGAAGTTCTCTGGTGCGAGATTCTTGAATAATTTCCCAAAATGCCTCTTCTTGTTCGCTACGGTACTGGGCAAAATAGCAGCGATCGATCTGCATGAAAGCACGAATTTCTTGGACTGCGACAGTAATTATGTTGTCAAAGTCGAGGGAATTGCGGATTTGGGTTGTGAGGCAGTTGAGCAATTTTTCTCGATCGGCTTGCTGCTTGAGTGTGGCGGAAGAGCGCCTCAAAGTAAGTTCTGCTAGCTTGCGATTGGTAACATCTTCGGTAATTGCTAATAAATATTCTGGCTGACCATAGGCATCGATAATTGCGGTTTTCTTAGTATGAAATATCCGCGAGGCTCCTGTAGCTATTTCAATTTCTTCTTCCTCGATATCTACAAGTAGTCTGTTGTTGAGAACTTCCCGGTCTTTGCTCATAAAAGTTTGGGCTTGTTCTGTGGGGAAAAAGTCAAAATCATTTTTGCCTATAACTTCTGTGGCGGAAAAACCGAATAAGTGTTCGGCTGCTGGATTCCACAGTACAAACCGTAAGTCTGTGGCTGATTTGGCAACTACTCCTACTGGTATGGTTTGGAGCACAGATTCCATAAATTTTTGGGTGCGTTGCAATTCGGCTTCTGCCAGTTTGCGATCGCTAATATCTCGGACGTTGGCAATGATGCTAACATTGCCGTTGAGATTAATTTGAGACAAGGCTATTTCTGCATCAAAGGTTGAATTGTCATGGGGACGCCTAGCTTTCCATTCAATGCGGGCTGTTTCTCCGGCTATTACCCTTTGCCAAATTTCGGCAAATTCTGCCAAGGGATTTTCAGCGGTGGAATAGTCATTTTTAAATGATAATGTGGTGGCTTGGGAGGCGCTAACTCGATACATTTCTAACATTCGATTATTGACATCTAGAATGTTTCCTTCTAAATCATGAATGAAGATAGCATCGTAGACATTGTTAAATATAGTTCGGAGGTTTTGTTCGGAAATTTGGACTGCTGCTTCAGCGTTTTTGCGCTCGCCGATTTCTAGTTCTAGCTGGGCGACGGCTTGCCACAATTCGGCTGTGCGATCGCTCACTCTGTCTTCCAACTCGGCGGCTGCTTGTCGCAGGGCTGCTTCAGCGTTTTTGCGATCGGTAATGTCGATCGCAGTACCGAACAATTTTACCACATTGCCGTTGGCATCAGTTTCAGCTCTGCCCAGGGCGTTCAGGTGTCGCAGCGTGCCGTCGGGACGGTAAAGACGAAAGTCAAAATCAAAGGGAATGCCAAAGTCAACTCCCCGCTGTATTTCGGTTTCCCACAATTCCACATCTTCTGGATGGATCAGAGCGACTTGCTGTGCTCTGGTGGGTGCTGTGGCGGCTGGTTCGAGTCCGTGGATGCGGAAAAGTTCCTCTGACCAAGTAACGGTTCCCGTTGTGACATCGAGTTCCCAATTGCCGACATGAGCGAGTCTCTGGGCTTCTTGTAGCTGTCGTTGGCTGTCGCGAATGGCTGTTTCTGTGAGTTTGCGATCGGTGATATCGAGCAAAACGCCACAAAATACTATTTCGCCGTTCTGATTGCGGGTGGGCACTGAGTCGCCCTGCCACCAGTGAATCTCGCCGTTGGGATTGACTAACCGCCCTTCGTAGTGCCAGGGAGATAGGTTTTCTACGGCTTCGTTGACGGAGGCGATGTAGCCATCCAAGTCTTCGGGGTGGATGCGGGAAATGAATGTATAGATGTCTTCCATCATTTCTGCTGCTGTGACACCGCCGATCTCAAAAATGCAATCGCTCATGTAGTCAATTCTCCATACTCCATCCCGGCTGGTAAACTGGAACACAGCTCCGGGGATGGTGGCTGCGATCGTCCGAAACTTGGTTTCGCTGACACTGAGGGCGGCAACAGTCTGTCGCAGTTCTGCCGTGCGGGCTTCTACTCTGCGCTCTAGTTCGGCGTTGGCGTGTTGCAAGGCTGCTTCTGCGAGTTTGCGATCAGTAATGTCGGTAGCCGTACCCGTGGTGCCGAGGGCGTTTCCTGCGTCGTCGAACAGGGCGATCGCATTGAACATCAAATGTTTCATGCTGCCGTCTTTGGCGATTTGGGTGGTTTCGTACTGGAACACTGATTCTCCGGTCAGCAGGCGGGCGAAAACTTCTAAATCTTTCCGGCTTTGTTCTGGTGTCACAAAGTCGGAAAAAGGTCGGCCGACCATTTCTTCTGGTTCGTAACCGTAGATGTATTTGACTGCTGGGTTGACGAAGGTGTAGCAACCTTGGGCATCGACTGACCAAATCATGTCTTGGGAGGTTTCTACCAGGCTGCGGTATTTGGTTTCGCTGGCTTTGACTGATTCCTCTGCTAGTTTGCGTTCCGTTATGTCGCGGGAGACACCGACGGTCATTGTTACTTGGCCATCTTCGTTGCGGATCGGTGTTTTGACTGTACTAAACAGTCGCACTTCTCCATCGTGCCGCACGATCGGTTCTTCGGAAATTGCCAGAGTTTGTCCGGTTTCAAATACGAAGGTGTCATCTTTAATATATGGTCGAGTATCGTCTGGATTGGCGAAAGGTGCATCTACAATTCCTTGAAGTTCCTCTTCACTCATGCCGTAATAGTCGCGAAATGCTTGATTAGCCCAGAGAATTTTTGATTCAGGACCTTTGACTAATACCATGTCGGCGATCGAGTCGAGAATTTGGTGATATCTTTGCTCGCTTTCCCGCAGTTGTTGTTGCGTGCGATCGATTTCTGCTAATTGCCTTTGGGTTTGCAAGTGCAATTCGGCTTGGTAGATGGCGATTGCTAGGTGTTCTCCTATTTGCTTGGCAAATTCGATTTCATCTTCTTGCCAATCACGGGGTTGGCCACATTGGTGAATGCACAGCAATCCCCACAAATGCTTTCCTTGAAGTAGGGGTACGACTAAGTTAGCTCGGATTTGAAATCGCTTGAGGATGGAGAGGTGACAAGGACTCAACCCAGCTCTATAGATATCAGTGAGAGCTTGAACGTAACCTTTTTCGTAGTTAGCTGCAAATTGTTCGCCGAAACAGCGATCGTGAACTTGTGCGCCTAGGGAGGGGCTGTATTGGGGTAGTACGTCTTCGGATACTATTTCGCCGTCGTTCCATTGGGAGTCGGGGATGAATCGATAAATGGCGACGCGATCGGCATTTAGGAGTTGCCGGACTTCTGTGCTTGTGGTGTTGAATATTGTTTCTAAGTCTAGGGATTCGCGAATTTTGCCAATAACTCCCATCAGGGCTTGTAGCTTTTTGAACCAGGTTTGAGACTGCATTTCTCTTTCTAGATGAATTAACTTCATCCGCAGGCTGGTTACTTCGTGATACAGGTATTGATGAAACATATAGTATCTCTTTAGTTATTGTGTGGTTTGGTATAGATTTAGCCGACACCCCAATTAGCGATCTTGATTTGAGTTTGGTAAATACTGGGACTTGATAGCAAATGCTATTGATTTTTCGGTAACTCAGCAGCAAATTATACTGATCTTACCAAGTGTTATTTTTCACCATCCTTCGCTCTGCATAAATTTTTTGTACCTTTAGTGATTGATTTTGCCCTCGATTATTTGGTAAGGTATCAATGGTAGTTAATTTTATAGTTTACTTAGTTTGACATTTTTTACCATCTGTGTTTGTTTTAATTATCACATTCTTATGATGACTGCAAAGTTAATTAGCTATCTTGCTGAAGGTGATAATTAAAAAATTTTATAGAGCGTGTTTACTCAAATTTATGGAAATTGAGCCGATGGCGTTTGAGCAAATTTTGCCTGTTAGATAGTAAGCCTAAATGATTGGTGCAAAAACTGTAGGGATAGTAGATGGTGCGTGCCTAACCCGAATATATTGGCGCAACCAGGGGGGAATCCCTCCGCTGCGCTTCGGCCCTAAAAGAATTACACAATTGATTCAGACCTGCTATAACAGAGGTGGAACTAAGAAGCAATAAGCAATCCCATCTAGGATTTGAGCAATTAACAAACTCCTCAGCGCATCGGGGGTTTCTATATTTAGCTATTATAGCAACCGCCCCGACGATTAGGACATTTTTGAACCCTAAAAGTATTGCTGTTATTGACTCTTCCTTCTTCCTCCCACCTATGCTATAACCTATATTTTATTCTATTTTAAGATGTCTACCAGATTTTTTAAGAAAAACCTAGGCTTTTAATCAGAATGATTCAAGATAGCCTTGGCTTCTTGAATACTTTGCCAAACTAATTTGCTGCATTCCATAAAAGCAGCTCTTTCAGTATCACTCAGAGCGAGTTCGATCACCTGTTCCACACCCTGATATCCCAAGCGACAGGGAACACCTAAAAACATATCTTGTACGCCGTATTGACCATGCAAATAAACGCAGCAAGGCAGTATTCTAGACTGATTCAATAGGATTGATTCTATCATGACACAGACAGAAGATGCTGGTGCAAAATAGGCACTAGAAGTCTTCATCAAGGTGACGATTTCTGCACCTCCGTGACGGGTCCGATCGACTAAACGTGCGATCGTCCTTGCATCCATAAGTTGACTAATGGGAATACCATTGACTGTAGAATAGCGGGGTAAAGGAACCATCAAATCTCCATGAGAACCGAGGACAGTTGCATTGATTTCAGCAATCGAAACGCCCAACTCCATTGCAATAAAAGTTTGGAAGCGGGAGGAGTCGAGAATTCCTGCCATACCCATAACTCGGTGCTTTGGTAAACCGGTAGCTTCCCAGGCTAAATAGGTCATGACATCGAGGGGATTTGTGACTACGATTAAGATTGCTTCGGGGGAATAGGCGATCGCCTGTTGTGCGGCTTCAGTAACAATTTTAGCATTGATTTTAATTAAATCTTCGCGATTAATACCGGGCTTGCGTGGTATACCTGCGGTAATGACGATGATGTTTGAGTTAGCAGTATCAGCATAGTGGTTTGTACCGAGAATTTGGCGATCGTGTCGTTCTACACCCCTTGCTTGCATCAAATCCAAAGCTACACCCTGGGGCCAACCTTCCACAATATCTAGCAATACCACATCAGCCAGATTTTTTTCAGCTATCCGCTGGGCTAAGGTACTGCCAACTTTCCCTGCACCAATAATTGAGACGCGAGTTGATGGACAATTTGAGGTACTGGAATTGATAGAAGTCATTCTATTTTAGATTTGAGATTTTGGATGTTAGATTGGGAATTTTTACTCGTTCCCAGGCTCTACCTGGGAACGCAGATCGGTCGGCTCTGCCTCCAATTTTCCAAGCGAGGCAGAGCCTCTGGGCATGGTTTCCCAGGCAGAGCCTGGGAACCAGTTAAAGTTAGTTGAAATCTTCGAGTTGGTCTACCCGGAGCCAAATATTGGGGGTAGGGACTTTGCCAAATTTGACGAAGGCATAGTCACCACGAACATCGAGCACTTCGCCCTTAGTTTCAAATATATAGGAGGAAAAGCGTCGATCGCTGGCTTTTGCTTCCAAACTATTTTCCAATTTTTCGCGTAGGGCGCGGACTATGCTGCCTTTTTTAATTGCCATGACTTGCTTTGTTTAGTTTAAAAAACTATACAAATTTTAATCTAGATTTGCCTTTATAGCACTTTTTTCTCTTGACTACTGCCTCATAGACCTCTCCGATAATTATTGTGGAATAGGCATCCCTTCGACTTCGCTCAGGACACCGCCTGCCTGTTCTTGACTGTCTTTTTAGGAGATGTCTAATGACTACTGACTACTGACTGATGACTATGTTTGACAAACGGGGCAGAAATGAGTCGATCGCCCTGCTAATTTTATCCGTTCGATCGGTGTGGAGCAAGCGCGACAAGGTTGGCCTTTACGGTTATATACCCAAGCAACACCGCCATAGTTGCCATTGACGCCTTGGACGTTAAGAAAATTGCTGAAAGTAGTGCCACCAGAGTCGATCGCCTTGTCGAGCACTTGAATAATAGCTGCATGGAGACGCCCAATTTGGTCTGCTGTCAAATCAGCGCACAGAGTTGTGGGCAAAACCCCGGACACAAACAAAGCTTCATCAGCGTAAATATTGCCCAAACCCGCCACCAGAGACTGGTCTAGCAATGCTGTTTTAATTGGTCGCGCCCGTCGGTGTAGCTTGTGGGCGAAATATGCTGTGGAAAATTCTGCTGAAAATGGTTCGGGACCCAACAGTTTGAGGCCAGTGACAACGCTGGAAACCTCTGTTTCTGAAGGTACATACCACATTTGCCCGAAGGTGCGTTGATCTACAAACCGCAATTCTTGGTTTTCCTCAAGGAACAACCTGACTCGCGTGTGTTTTGGTAGCGGTTCCGATTGGTTCACCCACAGAAGTTGTCCTGTCATCCGCAGGTGTACACCCAACCAGCCAAATTGGGAAGGAAGGAAGACAGAAGAAGTCAACCCCCCCCACCCCCCCCCAAGTGGGGATGTTGAAGGAAGTACGGTCTGGGCGGGCACGGGGGCACCGCCCCTACATTGAGATAGTTCTGCCAGGAGGTATTTGCCGCGTCTGTACCACCGCTCGATCGACTTTCCTTTGAGTTTTGTCAAAAAATCGGTCGCAGAGATGGAGCGGGCGATCGAGCTGGCTAACAGCACGTCTCCGCCCAAAATTGCTCGATCGAGGGTGAGATGATTTAGCCCGCGGCAAATAGTTTCTACTTCTGGCAGTTCTGGCACAATTAGCGTTGTTCTGTTCCTTGATTTGGCGAACCTTCGACGCTTCCAGGAACTTCGGCACCTGGCTTGCTGTCTGCGGAGGTTTTGGGCTGCTGGGGGGTGCCACCGCTGCCGGTTTTGCGGGTTTTCTCGGCGACGGTGGTTTGCTTGCCACCGGGGGCTGCTGGTGCTTTGGCTTTGGCTTTGGGTGCTGACACTTCGACTACTTCGCTGAGGGCGAAGTTGTTGGTGTTGACGCCGGCATAATTTACGTTGTTAAAGCGAACGATAACTGGGTATTTAATGCCGCTTTGGTCTACCGTAGCAACGGTGCCGACTTCTTGATACCAATAAGATTCTTTGCGGAGAATCCGAACTGTAGAACCGCGTTGAGTCATGAGCTTTGTTTCCTTTGCGATAAATAAACGGATAAAGCCATTTTTTTCACTTTAGTCGATCGCGCGACGCATTTAAAGTCTGTCAGGAAATTTTTGTTTTATACGGTGTTTTTTGTGGTTATTTGTAAAGAAAGGTAAACTTTTTTGTAGTGTGAACTGTGGGGAGCAAAAAATAAATAACCTCTTATTGTCTATCAAATGACAACTGTGCGATCGGGTTGATAAAAAAGTTTACAAATCGGAGAGTGGGGGGTGTTGGGGGGTTGAGAACCTAGAGATCCCCCAACCAAGAGGGCGGGCACGGGAGCACTGCCCCTACAAGGGGGGAATGGAAGCATTCTCAAAGTCCCCCTTCTTAAGGGGGATTTAGGGGGATCTAGACTTCGATATAAACGAGAGATACAGAGGGTTTCAGTCTTCAGTTGAAAACCTGGAGATCCCCCCTAGCCCCCCTTAAGAAGGGGGGAACAAGAGTATTTAAAGTCTCTGGTTAATCCGGTAAATTATCCTTGTATTTAATTATCTCACCGCGCTAAACTATTCCAAAGTATGAGAAGTATTTAAATTATGTCGTTAGTAGATTTAGCTAATACAAAAGTTCGGGTAATTGGATGCAGCGCGGTGATGGCTGTCGGGCAGATTATTTCAAGTGCGATCGCGAATCCGGCAGTGTTAGCAACGGGTTTAACGGGTGGTACGATCGCACTTGGAGGCATTTCGATCTTAGCAGCGATCGTCGGTAGTATGGCTGAGACTATGGCCGCCGATCAACTGGCAAATCGGATGACGGAACGATTGGGGAAAAATCCGAGGATTCTGGACAATCATGATTTGATTAAGGCGGCGGGTGAGGCGATCGGCTATATTTTGAGAGAGGTTGCGAAGTCCGATCGATTAAAGGTGATTGCACTTAGCAAAAATTTGCCTTCTCCTGAAAGGGCTTTAGATCGATTAGCCGAAAAAACTCCCCAATACTGGCTGGATATTAACACGAGTACAGCCGATTTGTCAAGGGGTTTACAGATTTCCGAAGACCAGCTAACCAAGATTTTTTCTGCGGATGTCGAGGAGTTCGATCGCGTTACCGGATTGACACCAGCAGATTGGGCAACTTTCCTGGGGGAATTCGCAGCCAGCGAGGGCAAATCCTTCGATGCGGAAATTGTGGAATTTGTGGCGGACAAGCTGTACACAACTTTCCCGAAAGCGTACCGGGAAGTGCTGAAACTGGATGCGGCGAAGGGAGGCGAAAAGTTTGCGGCGATGCTGTTGAATCTTCACCAAATTGCTTTGACTGAATTGAGAGATTTGGGGCTGCAAAATGGGGAGATTCTGCAAAAGTTGGAGGCGGTGGCGACTCGGCAGCAGATTTGTCAAGTGATGGTGAAATTGGAGGCGATCGAAATTGGCATCCGCGACGATTTGGCGCAGATTCAGAATTTGCTGGAACGATTTATTGATACTGCCGCGCCTCGATTGCCGCTTCCCTACGAGTGCGAAACGATTATTCAAGACCGCACTCAAGACTTTACCGGACGGCGATTTGTATTTGCAGCAATTGCCGAATTTTTGCAGAACAATCGCAAAGGCTATTTTGTTTTAGAAGCAGATCCGGGTGTCGGCAAAAGTTCAATTATGGCGAAGTTAGTGCTGCTGCTGAAGCGGCGCTGCGTCGCCCATTTTAACTCGCAATCTCAAGGCATTGTCCGCGCCGAACAATTTCTGGAAAATGCCTGCACTCAGTTAATTCGACGCTATCAACTAAATTATCCGCAACTGCCGGAAAATGCCACCAGAGATGGCAATTTTCTGAGTCGATTGTTGGGGGAAGTCAGCGCTAAATTGGGCGGCAAAAAGTTGATTATTGTCGTCGATGCCCTGGATGAAGTGGATCTTAGTTTGCAGGGGCGCGGCAGCAATGTTTTGTATTTGCCAGATGCTTTGCCCGATAATGTTTATTTTATTGTGTCGAAGCAGCCGAAAACTCTGCCTTTGCCAAATCATCAGGTTTTTGATTTGATGCAGTACAGTGCAGAAAGTTTGGCGGATGTCAAGGTTTATATTGACAAACGCACGGGCAATAGCGCGTCTATTCAGAGTTGGATTAACCGTCAAAATTTGCAGCGCGAACAGTTTGTGGCGGCGGTGGCGGAAAAAAGCCAGAATAATTTTATGTACCTGCGCTATGTGTTGAATGATATCGATAGCGGCAAGTACAGCGATGTGAATTTGGAAGATTTGCCGAGGGAGTTGGAAGGATATTATGACAAGCATTGGGCGCGGATGGAAATGGCAGTGAGAGATAAAGAATTGCGCCGCCGGAAGTTGAAGGTGATTTATTTGTTGACGAAAACTCGCAAGCCGGTTTGTTGCGATATTTTGGCGGATTTTGCTGAGGAAGATGCTTTGGATGTGCAGGAAGTTCTGGATGATTGGGAACAGTTTCTGCGACGCAATAACTATACTCCACCACATTACAGTATCTATCACGCGAGTTTCCAAAGATTTCTGCATCGTATTGATGTGGTGCAGAAAGCTGGGGTGTCGCTGCGGGATATTGAAACGGCGATTTCTGATAATTTGTGGGAGGCTTTGTACGGCGATGAGTAAGTTTAAAAAACGGTTGGGGAAACTGTCGCCGAAAAAGCGGCTTTATGCTTTGGAAACTCTGCCGGGGCATTTGGCGGAGAGTGTTCAAGGGGAACGGCTGCATCAGTTGTTGACGGATTTTGATTTTATTGAGGCGAAGTTGGATGCGGTGGGAGTTCAAGGGTTAATTGAGGATTATGATTTGGCGAGGGTTTCTGATGTTTTGTTGTCGGAGGGGCAAACTGAAACTTTGCGGTTGATTCAAGGGGCAATTCGCAAGTCGGCGCACGTTTTGGATGGGGATAAAACGCAACTCGCAGGGCATTTGTGGAGTCGGTTGGTGGATTTTGAAATAGCTGAAATTCAGGGGATGTTGGAACAGGGGTGGCAATCGAAAGATAGTGTTTGGTTGCGGCCTTTAAAGGGTAATTTAGAACGGGCAAATGAAGGTGCACTGCGGACACTTGCTGGTCATACTCACTTTGTAAATGCAGTGGCGATCGCACCCGATGGCAAAACTGCTATTTCCGCTTCATTTGATCAAACTCTGAAAATCTGGGACATAGACAGCGGCAGGGAATTGAGAACTCTTACCGATCATACTAGCGGGGTAAGTGCAGTGGCGATCGCACCCAACGGCAAAACAGCGGTTTCGGCTTCAGCGGATAAAACCCTGAAAATCTGGGACACAGACAGTGGCACCGAACTGAGAACTCTCACTGGTCATGCTCACAGGGTAACAGCAGTAGCGATCGCACCCGACGGCAAAACAGCGATTTCGGCTTCATCAGATAATACCCTGAAAATCTGGGACACAGACAGCGGCACGGAACTGAGAACCCTCACCGGTCATACTAGATCGGTACAAGCAGTGGCGATCGCACCCGACGGCAAAACAGCGATTTCGGCTTCAGACGATAATACCCTGAAAATCTGGGACACAGACAGCGGCACGGAACTGAGAACCCTCACCGGTCATACTAGATCGGTACAAGCAGTGGCGATCGCACCCGACGGCAAAACAGCGATTTCCGCTTCAGATGATAAAACCCTGAAAATCTGGGACACAGACAGTGGAATCGAACTGAAAACTCTCACCGGTCATACTGGCGCGGTACTAGGAGTGGCGATCGCACCCGATGGCAAAACCGTGATTTCGGCTTCAAGGGATAATACCCTGAAAATCTGGGACTCCGAGACAGCCAGGGAACTGAAAACTCTCACTGGTCATACTAACTTGGTAAATGCAGTGGCGATCGCACCGGACGGCAAAACCGCAATTTCAGCTTCAAAGGATGAAACCCTGAAAATCTGGGACACCGAGACAGGCCGGGAACTGAAAACTCTTACTGGTCATACTAACTCGGTAAATGCAGTGGCGATCGCACCGGACGGCAAAACCGTGATTTCGGCTTCATGGGATAATACCCTGAAAATCTGGGACACCGAGACAGGCCGGGAACTGAAAACTCTCACTGGTCATACTAACTCGGTAAATGCAGTGGCGATCGCACCCGATGGCAAAACCGCGATTTCGGCTTCATCGGATCACACCCTGAAAATCTGGGACACAGACAGCAACCAGGAACTGAAAACTCTCACTGGTCATACTAAATCGGTAAGTGCAGTGGCGATCGCACCGGACGGCAAAACAGCAATTTCGGCTTCAAAGGATAATACCCTGAAAATCTGGGACACCGAGACAGGCCGGGAACTGAAAACTCTCACTGGTCATACTAGCTTGGTAAAGGCAGTGGCGATCGCACCCGATGGCAAAACAGCGATTTCCGCTTCATGGGATAACACCATGAAAATCTGGGATCTGCTTAGCAGCAAAGAGGTTGCTAGTTTCAGCGGAGATGCTGAGTTTAATTGCTGTGCGATCGCCCCTGATGGAGTGACAGTTGTAGCGGGCGATCGATCGGGCCGGGTGCATTTCCTGCGATTGGAGGGAGTTAGCGGCGGGCGATAATCCAAGAAACCGGGTTTTTGCCCGAATCTGTGGGTTGTAGCGAAGTATTTCGGAAAAAACCCGGTTTCTGGGCCCCCCGCGATCGGTTTTTTTTGTGGATGGGCGATCGAATTTGATTTGTGAGTCCGTTAGTTAGTCGGCGCCAGGGGCTAGTTGGTTCGTTGCCTAGTCCGCCAGGGGTTGAAACCCCTGTCTCATAGCGAAAGTCCTCTAAAAGAGGACTGAAGAATTAGTTGATGTGTATAGGTTTCATGCGAATTTTCAGTCGGTTTCAACCGACTTTCGCTATGAGACGGGGGTTTCAACCCCCGGCGGACTGTGCCACAAAGCAGACAAATTTTCGGTCGGTTTCAGGGCGATCGAATTTGAGAGAAATGTGCGATCGCATTTTTCGATGGATGGGCGATCGGATTTTTGGGTGGATGGGCGATCGCATTTTTCGATGGATGGGCGATCGGGTTTTTGGGTGGATGGGCGATCGGGTTTTTTGTGGATGGGCGATCGGGTTTTTTGTGGATGGGCGATCGAATTTGATTTGTTAGTCCGTTAGTTAGTCCGCGCCAGGGGCTAGTTGGTTCGTCGCCGAGTCCGCCAGGGGTTGAAACCCCTGTCTCATAGCGAAAGTCCTCTAAAAGAGGACTGAAGAATTAGTTGATGTGTATCGGTTTGAGGCGAATTTTCAGTCGGTTTCAACCGACTTTCGCTATGAGACGGGGGTTTCAACCCCCGGCGGACTGTGCCACAAAGCAGACAAATTTTCGGTCGGTTTCAGGGCGATCGAATTTGAGAGAAAGGTGCGATCGCATTTTTGGGTGGATGGGCGATCGGGTTTTTTGTGGATGGGCGATCGCATTTTTGGGTGGATGGGCGATCGGGTTTTTGGGTGGATGGGCGATCGCATTTTTGGGTGGATGGGCGATCGAATTTGATTTGTGAGTCCGTTAGTTAGTCGGCGCCAGGGGCTAGTTGGTTCGTTGCCTAGTCCGCCAGGGGTTTAAACCCCTGTCTCATAGCGAAAGTCCTCTAAAAGAGGACTGAAGAATTAGTTGATGTGTATCGGTTTGAGGCGAATTTTCAGTCGGTTTCAACCGACTTTCGCTATGAGACGGGGGTTTCAACCCCCGGCGGACTGTGCCACAAAGCAGACAAATTTTCGGTCGGTTTCAGGGCGATCGAATTTGAGAGAAAGGTGCGATCGCATTTTTGGGTGGATGGGCGATCGCATTTTTTGGTTTTTGGGCGATCGCATTTTTTGGTTTTTGGGCGATCGCATTTTTGGGTGGATGGGCGATCGGGTTTTTGTGTGGATGGGCGATCGAATTTGATTTGTGAGTCCGTTAGTTAGTCGGCGCCAGGGGCTAGTTGGTTCGTCGCCGAGTCCGCCAGGGGTTGAAACCCCTGTCTCATAGCGAAAGTCCTCTAAAAGAGGACTGAAGAATTAGTTGATGTGTATAGGTTTCATGCGAATCTTCAGTCGGTTTCAACCGACTTTCGCTATGAGACGGGGGTTTCAACCCCCGGCGGACTGTGCCACAAAGCAGACAAATTTTCGGTCGGTTTCAGGGCGATCGCATTTTTTGGTTTTTGGGCGATCGAATTTTTGGGTGGATGGGCGATCGAATTTGAAATCGGAGGCGGTTGAAACCCCGGCGGTTAGAAACCGCGTCTACACAAACGATGTCCGCCTCCGCGGACGAAGAAGGTATTCGCTAGCAACTTTTAGGCGAGCGAAATGGTTTCTTTTATTCATAAGGGGCGTGCGACGCCTGTTATGAATAAAAGAAACTCTCTCCCCCTCCCCCAATCTCCCCCTCTCCCCCTCTCTTGAGATGAGAGTTTTCAACTAGGATTTGGGATGAGTTTCTGAGGAGGACTTCAGCTATGAGACGGGGGTTTCAACCCTCGTCGGACTTCGTAACGTAACAGATAGCAACCTCAAGAAAAAATATACAACCAGACATTATATCAAAAACCCACGTAATTTTGCCGCCACCAAGCACGCACTAATTTAATCTCCTCAAAGCTATAAGCTTCTTGCAAAAAGTCATAGATTGCTTTCAATCTTTCATCCCCAATTATCTCAATTGCTTGCACAATTGGTTGCTGTCGTTCCGGTTCCACTAACAAATGAATATCGACTTTTTGATCCATATCTATTAATTCTACTAAGTGCCCAACAATCGTAGTAGGACTCATGCCTCTGATTTCTGCTATGCCTTCAACTGTTAAACCTTTTCTGTGCAATTCCCAGGTTTGCATCTGTGTATAAGAAGGTATATTCCCAGCATTAGAAGTTTGAGCTACAACAGAAGGTGCTGCACCTGTTGGTAAGCCTTTTTCTTTACAAAAAGTCCGAATCGCTTCCAAGAAAACTTGACCGTACTTATCTCGCTTGTTGCTACCAACTCCGTAAACTTCTACGAATTCGGTGAGGTTTTGGGGGCGTTTTTCTGCCATGTCTCGCAAGCTTTTATCGGCAAAGATGACGTAGGGCGGTACGAATTGTTCGTCGGCTATTTGTTTGCGTAGTGTCCGTAATATGGCAAATAAACTTTCCACTTCTACGGCTAAAGAGCGATTTGTTGCTTGTACTTCGCGTTTGGGTTGAATGGCGATTTCTACTGTGCGCTGACGTTTCATGACTTCCCAACTTTTCTCGTTGAGTTTCAAAATTGGGAAGCCGTCGGTTGTTTCATCTAGCAATCCTTGGTGTAAAAGCGAGCGCACTAAGTTTTTCCAATCTTCTGCACTTCTATCTTTGCCGATGCCATAGGTAGAAAGTTGGTTATGTTGGTATTGCAATACTTTTTGATTTTTAGATCCACGCAACACGTCTATGATGTGATTCATGCCAAATTTTTCTTTGCATCTAGCCACGCAAGAAAGAAATTTCATGGCTTCTATTGTGCAGTCTTCTACGGGTTTTTGATGGCAACAGTTATCGCAATTTCCACAATTTCCGGGGAATGAGTCGCCAAAATAACTTAGCTGAATTGTGCGACGACAATCGGTTGATTGAGCGTAGTTGATGACTCTTCGCAATTGTTGGCGGGCTATGCGCTGTTCTTGTTCATCGGGTTTTTGATCGATGATATATTCGATGGTTTTGACATCACCGAATCCAAAAAATAGGGTACAATGGGATGGTTCGTTGTCTCTGCCTGCTCGACCTGATTCTTGATAGTATCCTTCGAGATTTTTGGGTAAGTCGTAGTGAATGACAAATCGGACATCGGGTTTGTTGATTCCCATGCCGAAGGCAACTGTGGCTACCATTACTTGTACGTCGTCGCGAATGAAGCGGGTTTGGTTGGTTGTGCGATCGCTATCGTTCATGCCAGCGTGATAGGGTAAAGCTGGGATGCCACTTTGTTGCAATTTATAGGCAACTTCTTCTACTTTTTTGCGGCTGAGACAGTAGATAATTCCCGAACCGCCTTTTTTTTGGATTATTTGCAAAACTTCGGCAAAACTGTGCTTGGTTTTGGACCTAACTTCGTAGTATAAATTGGGGCGATTGAAACTGGCGACGTGGATGTAAGGATTGCGCAGGGTTAACTGCTGGATAATGTCTTGGCGGACGCGCTCGGTGGCGGTGGCAGTTAGTGCCATAATGGGGATGTCTGGGTAGCGATCGCGCACTCGTTCCATTTGTCGATATTCGGGACGAAAATCGTGCCCCCATTCGGAAACGCAGTGGGCTTCGTCGATCGCAAAGGCCGAAATTCCCAACTTAGCTGCTACTATATCTAAGAATGGCAAAAATCTCTCGCCCAGCAAGCGTTCAGGAGCAACGTAGAGTAGTTTAATTTTACCTTCGAGAATTGCTGTTTCGCGCGATCGCACTTCCTGAGAATTCAAAGTGCTATTGAGAAAAGTCGCCCCAATCCCATTATCTACCAAAGCTTCCACCTGGTCTTGCATCAAGGCAATTAAGGGGGAAACAACTACACTTAAACCCGGTTTCAATAGGGCTGGCAATTGAAAACACAAAGACTTGCCACCCCCTGTCGGCATCACAATCATCTGATCTCGTTTTTGGAGAGCAGCTTCGACAATTTCTCGTTGTCCCGCACGGAAGGAGTCATAGCCAAAAAAATGTTTCAGAGCTTGTTCGAGGGTGGGTGGGACAGGAGATGTGGGCAGATTCGACCCTGACATTTGCAGTAGTTGGTTTGTGAGTTCTACATTATTCTATGCTTTTTGAGTACAAATACAGTTACAATAATTAAAATTCTTAATTTAACCAGAGAAACCGATGCCGAAAGCTATTTGGAATGGTGCCGTTTTGGCCGAAAGCGACAAGTGCGAAGTCGTAGAAAACAATTTTTATTTCCCGCCAGATGCCATCAAACGTGAATATTTTAAGGACAGCAGCACCCACACTACTTGCGGTTGGAAAGGTGTCGCTAGTTACTACAGTATTGAAGTGGGTGGACAAGTTAATAAAGATGCCGCTTGGTATTATCCTACTCCGAAAGATGCTGCTAAAAATATTGAAGGCTACATTGCTTTTTGGAAAGGAGTTAAGGTAGAAGCTTAAGGCTTTTTTGAGTTAATTTCTTGAGAGAACAGGCCATCCAGCCTGTTCCACCAAGAGTTAGTTTTCTGGTATTTTCAAAGCTAAAACAGGCGGGAGTTCCTGCTATACTATGGCTCTGCCCAAGCAGCCGCAGCTTCCCATCCCAAACCGCGACGAACAATCACCGGTTCTTTGTCTGTTAAATCTAGGATGGTAGATACTTGATATCCAGGATCGGAACCGTCATCAACAATAATATCTACCAATTTTTCCAAACAGTCAAATAGTTCAGCTTTGCCAAAGTTTTGTGTTTTGCTGGTGGCTGATGGTGCTTCACCTTCGTCATCATCGGTAGTCATGTGAGCGGATGTGGAAATAATTGGATTTCCCAAGGCTTCCAACAGTGTAAAACAAATTGGGCGATCGGGCACGCGAATGCCCGTAGTTTTGCGTTTTGGGTTCATCACCAACCGGGGCACTAACTTGGTAGCTGGCAACACAAACGTATAAGGTCCAGGAATTAATCGCTTGATAATCCTGTAAGCTTCGTTGGTGACAATGGCATACTCGGCAATATTTGACAGAGAAGAACAGAGGAACGTTAAAGGTTTATCATTAGAGAGTTGCTTGATCTGCCGGACTCGTTCTACCGCAGATTTAGCATTGATATCGCAGCCGATCGCATAAACCGTATCAGTCGGATAAAGCATTACGGCCCCAGCTTTTAGGGAAGCTTTAATCTTCTCGATTCGGTCTTTTTGGGGTGTAACTGGATGCACTTCGTAAATAATTGCCATGTTATGATATTGCAGGCTAATTGGGCGATGGAAATATCCGCTGAAACAATCAATGATGAAAATTAATTGTTAATAATGAATAAAATAGCTTATTTTGAATGCCCAACCGGTATTGCTGGCGATATGTGTCTGGGAGCCCTCGTCCATGCCGGCGTCCCCTTGGAGTACCTAATTGAAAAACTACATTTATTGGGAATTTCGACAGAGTATCAACTGCGTACCGAATTAGTCCATCGCAATACTCAACAAGCAACTAAATTTCATGTGGATTTGATTGCGGATTTGCCGAAAAAAGCTCAAAATCTGGCTGCTGACTCTACCCTCGATCCCTCGGAAACCGAATCCCCCACATTCGATCGCACTCACCACCACCATCACCACGGTGACGAACATTCTCACCATCACAATGCTGGGGAGGCCGAAACTAGCCACACTCCCCATCGCAACTTGCCAGAAATTGAGCGCATCATCCTCTGTGCCCAGTTACCGGCGCGAGTGGAAGCCTGGAGTTTGGCCGTATTTCGCAAATTGGCAGAGGCTGAAGGTGCCGTACATGGTATCTCCCCAGAGGAGGTTTATTTTCACGAAGTGGGCGCTACGGATGCACTTGTGGATATTATCGGTACTTGTTTGGGTTTGGATTGGTTGGATATTGATGAGTGTTACTTTTCGGCAATGCCCACTGGGGGCGGTACGGTGAAGGCGGCCCACGGCATATTAGCGGTGCCCACGCCGGCGGTGATGCGGTTGTGGGAAATGCACCAAGTGCCGGTTTATAGCAATGGGATCGATCGCGAATTGTGTACGCCAACGGGGACTGCGATCGCCTGTACTCTGGCTTCTGGGTTTGGCCCGCCACCATCTATGCAGATTCAGGCGATCGGATTGGGTGCCGGTTCTCGAATGCTGGTAATTCCTAATATTTTGCGCCTCTGGATTGGGGAGAAAGCAACCCCCCCCTACCCCCCCCAAGGGGGGAAAGTCGCAGGGGAGAAAGCAACCCCCCCCTACCCCCCCCAAGGGGGGAAAGTCGCAGGGGAGAAAGCAACCCCCCCCTACCCCCCCCAAGGGGGGAAAGTCGCAGGGGAGAACTCAACCCCCCCCTACCCCCCCCAAGGGGGGAAAATCCGAGGGGGAGAAGGGGAAACCGCTATTAATTCACAATTACCGATGCCCGATGCCCGATGCCCAATGCCCGATTCCCTAGAAACTATTATGGTATTGGAAACACAAATTGATGATTTGAGTCCCCAGGCGATCGCCTATGTTTTTGATGCTTTGTTTACCTGCGGAGCTCTTGATGTTTTCACCCAACCAATTGTGATGAAAAAGTCGCGGCTGGGGGTGTTGTTAACTGTGATTTGTCATCCCGAACATCAGGCTGCTTGCGAAACAACGATATTTCGCGAAACTACTACTTTGGGAATTAGGCGATCGACTCAACAGAGAACAATTTTGCACCGAGAATTCCAGACTGTTCAAACAGAATATGGCGAAGTGCAAATCAAAGTTGCGAAGACTGGAGAAATGATTACTAATGTCCAGCCAGAATATGAGGATTGCGCGGAAATTGCCAGACTTAAAAATATTAGCTGGCGGGAAGTTCACCGCTTGGCGCTGGAAAGTTGGTACGCTCAATGATACAGCCTATTCTAGCTTCATGACTTTAATCTGCCAGATTTGTGACTAAATGCCCGTCTTCCATGTAAATAATGCGATCGGCAATATCCAAAATACGATTGTCGTGGGTGACAAGCAAAATCGTGCAACCTTGTTCTTTGGCTAGTTTCTGCATAATTTCTACCACATCTCGCCCGGATTTTTTGTCTAAAGCAGCAGTGGGTTCATCGGCTAATACTATTTTAGGGTGGCTGACTAACGCACGGGCGATCGCCACTCTTTGTTTCTGTCCTCCTGACAAATTTTCGGGGTAATAATTAGCCCTCTCTCCCAAACCAACTGCTTCTAACATTGCTATGGACAAAGCATCCATATTCTGATTTAGCATTTCTTTATGCAATTCCAAAGACATTCGCACGTTTTGCTTAGCTGTCAAAAATGTCATCAGATTGTGTGCTTGAAAAATATACCCAATTTGCTTTCTCAGTTTGGTTAATTGATGTTTGCTCGCTGAGACTATTTCTTGTCCCAGAATTTTGAGACTCCCTTCCTGGGCAGAACGTAAGCCTCCTAACATGGTTAATAACGTGGTTTTCCCGGAACCGGAGGGCCCCGTCATAATTACTATTTCTCCTGGGTTGATATCCAAATTTATGTCAAATAAGGCTTGTTTTTTGAGGGACCCTTGGCCGAAGTAGTGATTGAGGTTTTTGACGGAAATTACTGGTTCGGTTATTGTGGTTGTTTCAGCAGGGAGATTTAGGGTTTCCATGGGGATTTTTGGGGCAAAATTTACCGAAAATTAGGGATGATTAAAAGATGATTAAAAGATGTCTGCGGGGTCTGCTGATTGAAGTTTCCGAAGGGCGATCGCACCGGAACCTGTACACATCACAATCGTCAAACCTAACACTACTACTGCTCGATTTGTGGTCATTATAATTGGTAGTAAAGTGGCAGATTGTGCTAGGGAATACATTCCATTGGCGATAATAATTCCTGGCATAAAACCTAAAACTGCTAAGAGGAGAGCTTCTTGAATTAAGACTCCTACTAAATAGCGATCGCTATATCCCATTGCTTTTAAAGTAGCATATTCTGCTAAGTGGTCGGAAACATCGGAGTAAAGAATTTGGTAAACAATAATTAGACCCACAATAAATCCGATGATAGTGCCAAATCCAAAAATAAAGCCAATGGGGGTAGCATTTGCCCAGTAAGCTTTCTCGATTTCCGCAAATTCTGCTAAGGTTAAAACTTTAACATCATTGGGTAAAGTTGCTTGTAGCATAGACTGGACTTTTTTGATATCTGTACCGGGTTTAAGGGTGATTAAACCCACATCCATTTCATCGGGTTTCCTTTCGGGAAATAAGTTCATGAATGTGGAGTCACTGACTATGACATTCCCATCAGCGGTGAAAGAAGTACCGAGGGTAAATAAACCCGATACTTGAATGTTGCGTTTGTTTAGTTCTGTTTCAAGGCTGGATTCTTTCTGGATAATTTGGGCAATATCGCCATATTCAGGTCTCGAAGATTGGTCGAATAAGGCATGATTAAACATTTGAATTTGATGCAGTTGTTGGTTGACATCTGGCAAATTAAATGTGATGTTTCCGGGATCTACTCCAAAAATTAAAATCGCTCTCGTAGTGCGATTGGTGGGATTTCGCCACCGCCCGATATCAATATGCAAAGAAGTTACAGATTTGACTCCTTCAAATCCTTGGGCTTGGTATAATCTATCTCTTTTGAAACTTTTTACCGCAGCAAATGTTTCAAATTGAGGATTGATTAACACTAAGTCTGTTTGTAAACTTTGGTGCGGTTTAATGGCAGAATCGAAAAGTGCATCTCGGAATCCTAGTTGCACGAAGATTAGGATATCTGCAAAGGCAATGCCGGCAATGGCAACTGCAAGGCGGGTTTTTTCTCTGGTTACTTGCAACCATGCAAGGGGTGTTTTGCGAAACATATAATTTGGGAATGGGGGATGGGGAATATGGAATTGGGAATGGGGAATTGGTTATTAGTTATTTGTAATTCGTAGGGGCGAAGCATGACCGCAGATAATTTATTAGTGATAACCAGAGATTTACAGCGGTCATGCTTCGCCCTTACCAAATCGGGATGCTCCCTTTTATTCGGCATCTATCAGTGCTTGAATATCACTGTTCATAATCAAGTTAATATGGCGCGTAATCTTGTCAATTTGCCAATCCCACCACCGAATTTCTAATAATTGTGCAACTTCAGCATCGCTGAAACGCTGTTTGATTATACCTGCGGGATTTCCACCGACAATGGTGTAAGCCGGAACATCTTTTACTACCACAGATTTCGCTGCAATCACCACACCGTCGCCGATTTTGACTCCGGGCATAATCACTGCTTCGTAACCAATCCACACATCATTACCAATCACAATATCTCCTTTACTTGGCAGTTCCATTAATAAATTCATTGCCGTTTCCCAACCATTGCCAAAAATGGGAAAAGGATAGGTGGAAATGCCGTCTAGTTTGTGATTTGCACCGTTCATGATGAATTTGACATTGGTGGCGATCGCACAAAATTTACCAATAATTAATCTGTCATTTCCGTAGTTGTAAAGAACATTTTTCTCGAAGTTTTCCGGACCAGTCGGATCGTCATAGTAGGAGTAATCACCGACAATAATATTAGGCGATTTCACAAAGTTTTTGATGAAACCTACGCGCCACTGGTCTATCATGGGATAAGGTAGGTTTGGATCTGGACCAAATTCTGCCATAACTTTCCATCCTTCAAGGTTCGGATTCGGGACTTTAGTCTTTCTGAATTGCTACCATTACCTGCAAGTTTGTCAACCCTTCAACTTGTTTGCTACCTTCTGAATTCAAGTGAAGTTTTACTTCCACTACTCGGCTGTCCAAGTTTTCTCCCGGTTGGTTGCTAAACACATTTTGTTTGCTGACTTTCAATCCAATCTCTTTAACAACTCCTGGCAATTCTCCGGGAAATGCTTGGCTGGTGACAGTTGCTTTTTGACCGACTTTGATTTTGCTAATATCAGTTTGATAAACTTCGGCTACGACTACCATTTGCTCAGTTTTTCCTACATCCGCAATGCCTTCGTCGCTAATTTTTTCGCCTGGGCGAGTATGAATTTTGAGAATTTTTCCGGGAGTTGGGGTGCGGATATAAGCTTGATTTAATTCCGCTTGGGCGCGATTCACTTGGGCGATCGCACTATTGATTTCTGTTTCGGCTGCTTCTATATCTACCGGGCGTACTTCGGCTATTTTTTCGAGAGTGGCTTTCGCTTCTTCTAGTTGTTGGCTACCACTTCCTTTGATGCGTTTGAGATTGGCTTCGGCTTCATTTAGCTGCTGTTTGGCTGTATTATTAATTCTCGAAAGATTGGCTTGGGCTTCCTTCAGTTGCTGTTTGGCTGTATTGTTGATTCGATCGAGATTTGCTTGGGCTTCTTCAAGTTGCTCTGTTGCTGTACTATTAATCCTGGTGAGATTTGCTTGAGCTTCTTTAACTTGCTGGCTGTTGGTTTCTACTGCTAGCTTTTTGGTATCCATTACGGATTTAGAAATTGCACCTTCGACAACAAGTTGTTGATTTCGCACGTATTCAGATTGTGCATTATTTAACTCTGCTTGCAACTTGTTAATCGCTGCTATTTGTGCTTGTTTTTCTCCTTTCCACTGGGCATTTATGCGGCTAATTGTTGCTGTTTGAGCTTTCTTTTCTCCTTCCCACTGGGCGGTGATTCTGTTAATTGTCGCTTGCTGGGCGCTTCTGTCTCCTTCCCATTGGGCGAGGGTGCGATCGACTGTTGCTTGTTGTGCTGTTTGATTTCCTTGCAATTCTGCTGCTAGCTTGCCAATTGTCGCTGATTGTGCTGCAATTTCTCCTGATTTTGCACCGGCTTTGACTTTTGCTAAATTTGCTTGGGCAACTTTTACTTTTTCTTTGGCTTCGTCTAAGGCAGATTTTAGCCGATCGCCTGCATCCAAAATTGCGATTAACTGCCCAGCTTTCACCCCATCGCCTTCTTTGACTAAAATCTGGGAAATGCGATCGCCATTGAGATTTTGCGATACTCCCAACCGAATCACTTCTCCTTGGGGTTCCAATCTTCCTAAAGCGGTTATTTTCCTAGCTGGAGGAGTTGTTTCCACAGGCAAAGGTTCAGCAGTTTCACTGATAATTCCCGACTGAGAAATTCCGTAAAAAGCAGTACCCACGCTAATTAAAGCGCCAGCAATTACTAATCCCGTTACCAATCGATTATGAGGTTTGATGTAATCTTGAAAGTTCATATATCTCCTCTATTCGCCTTGTTTTTTTTCTAGATAAGCAACCAACAGCTCTTTTAATAAATTCGCTTGTTCTGTGAAAGAAATCCTTTCACCTTGATAAAATCTTCTTCCCAACAAACCATCAACATAGTTGATGATAAATATCGGAATTTCTGGATTGGAGATGCCTAAGTAGCAGCCTACGGCTTCTTCATAACGCTTTCCTGCTTCCTGAAGTGCCTGATTACTCTCAACCTCTTGCCTAGTTTTGTGATGACAAAAATCAAAGGTAATTGACAAACTTTTGACAATATAATCCTCACTTTTACAGACATATTCCATCAGTTTTTCAATCTTTTCACCTAGGGTTGGTGGATTTCCTAATTCCGCTAGCGCTTCTTCTTTTGTATCTTCATAGCTCAAGTATTCAATTAATTGGTCGAACAGGCTTTCTTTACTGGGGAAATAGTGGTAAAGCGTGCCTGTAGAAACTCCAATTTCTGAGGCTATTTCACGCATTGTTACTGAGGAATAGCCTTTTTCGGCAAAGATCTCAAAGCATTGGTTCAACAGTTGTTTGCGGTAGAGTTCGTGGTCAACTATCTTTGGCATAAGGTCGATCGATCTGACATGGTGGATTTTAGATCCTAGGTTATCGAAAATTTAAAATCGATCGAAACATATTACTATATCGAACATCCGATATAGTATAACCTAGATTTTAGCTAGGGCTTAGCTGTTGAGTTAGGTTATATTATATCGAACATTTGTTATAATTAATCTTGCACAAAGTGGTAGATTTTGTCAAGAGGTACAGTAAAATTATTTGGGTCAATGGAAGTGGCAGAAATTAATCCAACTGTATCGATCGCCTTTTTGCACCCTCTGGAAACCAGCTATGAAAGTCAGAAACTACGAAATAGGGGATACCGAACAAATTATCAAACTGTTTTATGAAACCGTACACCAAGTAAATATCCAGGATTACACAAAAGCACAAGTAGATGCTTGGGCTCCTGTTGACATCGACCGGGAAAATTGGGTTAAAAGTTTAAGCAAGAAATTTACCTTTGTAGCGACAGAAGGTGACATAATTGCAGGTTTTGGAGAACTAGAAATCAACGGCCATATCGATCGCTTTTACTGCCACAAGGACTTTCAAAGGAAAGGAGTAGGTACAAAAATATTAGAACACATTGAAGCCAAAGCCAAGGAATTAGGACTAAAAAGCATATTTACAGAAGCCAGTATTACAGCAAAACCCTTCTTTGAAAACAAATATTTTCGGGTAATTAAACAACAAGAGGTAGCACGGAGAGGGCAAAAATTCATCAACTTTGCCATGACCAAAAATCTCTAACATTTTTATCGCTCAAACTCAGAGGTATAATTTAGAGAGAATGTTTTATCAAGGAGTGGAAATTGTGACAGAAGCTACAAATGTGTTGGGTGGAAAATTAGAAACTTGCTGCACGTCGCCCATGACGGGATATTATCGGGATGGCAAATGCAATACAGGTGGTGGCGACTATGGGGCTCACACAGTTTGTGCTCAATTGACAGCAGATTTTTTGCAATTTAGCAAGTCGAGGGGAAATGATTTGATAACTCCAGTCCCCGCATTTAATTTTCCCGGTTTGAAACCAGGGGATTGCTGGTGTTTATGTGCGTCACGCTGGAAGGAAGCGATGGATGCTGGAGTTGCACCCAAGGTAGTTTTATCAGCGACTCACGCCTTAACTTTGGAATACGTTTCTTTGGAGGAATTGAAGCAGCACGCTGCTGATTTGTAGGGAAAAATGGTTGACAGTTGACAGTTGACCCTTCGACTCCGCTGCTCCAACCGCGTAGCCGAAGGGTGGAAGGACACGGCGCGCCACAGTTGACAGTTGACCAATAACCAATAACTAATAACTAATAACCAATAACTAATAACCAATAACTAATGACTATATTCAGTATATTTACGCACATTAATCATAACTTTACAATTATGGGATAGAAAAAAGGTGAAGATTACGGAATTGATTTTGGCAAGTCTACCCATAATAGACGTAAAAATACTGATTAGCAGTAATGATTTAGCCTGTTGTCGATCGATTGGGAGCAAAACAGCGCAACGACAGGCAACTCCTAATTGCTTTAAACAAGCTTTATAATATCCCTAATTTACAAAATGAGTATCCCAGTTAACCGTAAGAGTTGACAGGAAAAGTTTATGCTTAAAAAATAGGCTTGCCTAAAAATCAGAGTGCCTCTCAGAGAAACTATGTCACAGTCTAACAAATCAAGCTATTGCTCCTGTGCGAGGGCGCAAACGCCAGACACTACTACTAACTTGCAGCTCATAGTAGAGCAGCTAACAGCAGAATTAAACAACACCCGCGAGCAACTTCAAGGGGAAATCGATCGCCTCAAAACAGCCAACGAGACTTGGCAAAGAGCGATGGGTGTTGCTCCGATTCTGCTATGGGCGACAGACAAAAACGGCAAATTAACGCTTGCCGAAGGCAAAGGACGAGAAAATTGGGGTTTTTCGCCAGAAGAACTCACCAGAACCTCGATTTTTGAAGTCTACAATCACCATCCAGATATCTATGAAAATATGACTTGGGTATTGGCGGGAAACTCACGCTATTGGAATGCCCAACAGGGGGATTTAATATACGAAATTCGATCGACGCCTGTATACAATTCCCAGGGCGAAGTTGTCGCTGCCGTCGGTGTTTCTACGGAAATAGGGGATGGATCGCGATCGCCAGCGGCATTGCAAAAAGCAAATCAAGAATTACAACGCCAGCTTCAGCAGCAAACAAAAAACTTTCATGCAGCACTTTACGAAAGCGAAAAAAAGTATCGCAATCTCGTCCAAACATCCCAAGAATTAATTTGGTCCGTCGATATTCAAGGCTTGTTAACCTTTGTCAATGCCGCCGCGGAACGCATCTACGGTTATGAACCACCAGAAATGATCGGGCGCAGTTTCACCGAATTTTTGCTTCCCGAACACAAACCCTTACAAATACAAATATTTGAACAACTTTTAGATAACACCAGCCTTCAGCCCCCAGCACCTAACTATGCTTACGAAATAGTACATATTCGTAAAGACGGCACTCCCGTTCACCTGCGGGTAAACAGCATCGTTAACCAAGCCGAAAACGGCACTATTTTAGGACTAACTGGTACGGCGACAGATATTAGCGATCGCAAGCGATCGGAAGAAGCTCTAGAAAAAACAACCGACCAACTTTGGGCAGTTTTAAATGCCGTACCAGGATTAATTTCTTGGATCGATTCAGATTTGCGGTATATAGGAGTCAACCAGCACTTAGCAACTTCTTTCAAGCGTTCTCCTGAAAGCTTTGTTGGTGAAGAAATAGGGTTTCTCGAACGAGGGTCTAACTTTGGACAACTACTGCGACAATTTTTTGAAAGTTCAGATCGGGAAACATCCCAAGAAATAGAAATAGAAATTAACGGCTCCCTGCGCAACTATTTAATAGTAGCTCAAAAATATCATCAAGGAACCGCAGCAGTATCTGTAGGAATCGACATTACCGATCGCAAACGCGCCGAAGCTCAAAAAACCAAATTAATTGCTTCGTTGCAAGAATCAGAACACAAATTTAGGAGCCTTTATGAAGCCACCAGCGACGCAGTAATGTTGCTAAATGAAGAGATGTTTTTTGACTGCAACTTCGCAACATTAAAAATATTTGGATGTAGCAAAAAAGAAGATTTCTATGGTAAACATCCCAGGGATTTATCTCCACCATTTCAGCCTAACGGAGAAGATTCAAAGACTCTTTCTAAACAAAAAATAGCCACAGCCATGGAAACAGGAAGCTGTCGATTTGACTGGGTTCATAAACGACTCGATGGTTCAGAATTTCCCGCAGAAGTGCTGTTAAACAGCATGGAAATTAATGGAGAAAAATTCTTACAAGCAGTAGTGCGCGACATTACGGACCGCAAGCGAGATGAAGATCAAATCAAAGCTTCCCTCGCCGAAAAAGAAGTGCTACTCCAAGAAATTCATCACCGAGTCAAAAACAACCTGCAAGTTATTTCCAGTTTGCTCAAACTTCAGTCTCGCTATATTCAAGATAGCCACGTTACTGAAATGCTAAAAGAAAGCCAAAACCGCGTCAGATCAATGGCCCTGGTTCACGAACAATTGTATCAATCCAAAGACTTATCAAAGATTGACTTTGCTGATTATATCCACAACTTAGCCAAAAATTTATTCCAAGCCTATGAAATCAATGCCAAAGGAATTAAATTACAAACCAATATTGCACCATGTTTTTTGAATATTGACACCGCAGTTCCTTGCGGACTAATTATCAACGAATTCGTGACCAATTCCCTAAAGTATGCTTTTCCAGAGGCAAATCAAGGTACAATTAAAATAGATTTTAGTTTCGATGATGACAGGGTTTGCGTGCTAGTTGTTAGCGATAGCGGCATTGGTTTACCCAAAGAATTAGACTATAAAAATTCTCGCACATTGGGTTTGCGTTTAGTAGTATCT
The DNA here is from genome assembly GCF_041354475.1 of Microcoleus sp. Classification (NCBI taxonomy): domain Bacteria; kingdom Bacillati; phylum Cyanobacteriota; class Cyanophyceae; order Oscillatoriales; family Microcoleaceae; genus Microcoleus; species Microcoleus sp. The sequence goes on along the minus strand of NZ_JBGJZU010000009.1, from coordinate 60,031 downwards.
TTGGTTAAACAAATTCGCGGGAATATAGAACTTGTAAAAACTGCCGGGACAGTTTTCAAAATAACATTTTCACAACCAGAAATACACCAGGAGAGCAAACCTAATGTCAAATAATAAAATACTGATAGTCGAAGATGAAAGCATCATTGCTGAAGACCTTTTCGACAGTTTGACAAGTCTGGGATATCAAGTAACTGCCATTGTCTATTCTGGGGAAGAAGCGATTATAGCCGCATCAGAAGTGCGACCAGATTTAGTGCTGATGGATGTGAATTTACAGGGAGAAATAGACGGGATAACAGCGGCAGAGAAAATTAGATCGCGCTTTCAAATCCCAGTGATTTACCTCACAGCTTATGCCGATGAAAATACTTTGCGACGAGTCAATTCTACTAAACCTTTTGGTTACATCGTCAAACCATTTGAAGAAAAAAACTTGCACACAACTATTCAAATAGCCCTCCACCGACATCACTATGATAGCTTGACAAATCTACCAAATCGTTCCTTGCTTCGAGAAAAGCTAAGTCAGCTATTAAACGAACAAACAGAATTGTCAGAATTCATTCCGGTTGTCACTCTCAGCTTAGATAGAATTAACCGGATTAATAGTACCTTGGGACACCATATTGGTGATTTAGTAATTTGCAGTATTGCTCAGCGGCTGAATAACTGTACAAACAAAATTAATCTGGTGGCTCGTTTGGAAGCAGCCGAATTTGCGCTGGTTCTCGAACCTGTGAAAGACAAACAGGATGCGGTCAAGATTGTTCACAGCATTTTGGAAATTGTCGCCCAAGCAATCATTGTAGAAAGCAGCGAAGTTTACCTCACGGCTAGTATCGGTATTTCTTTGTATCCGGGCGACGGTAGGGATGCAGAGGATTTGCTAAAAAATGCTTATACAGCTATGTACTATGCTCAGGAAAAAGGTGGAAATAATTATCAATTTCATGCCAGAAATATTGCAACTAATTCTATCAATAAACTAGCTCAAGAAATTAGTCTTCGTAATGCTTTAAAAAGGTCAGAATTTGAAGTTTATTATGAGCCGAAAGTAGAAATAAAGAGTGGAAAAATAGTAGGTGCAGAAGCTTTAGTGCGTTGGAACCATCCAGAAATGGGACGGGTTTCCCCTGGAGAATTCATTCCCATGGCGGAAGAAATGGGCTTGATTGCGCCTTTGGGGGAATGGGTATTAGAGACGGCTTGTAGGCAAACTCAAGCTTGGCAAGCGCAGGGTTTGGGTCCGCTAAGAGTAGCAGTCAACGTGTCAGCCCGCCAATTCGATCAAAAAAATCTGACGCAAAGAGTCAGTCAAATATTAACAGAAACTGGTCTCGACCCTAAATATCTGGAATTAGAATTGACGGAAAGTCTGGTGTTGCAAGATGAAACAGCAGTATCCCAAGCTTTTAGTGTGTGGAAAAAAATGGGAATTAGGGTGGCAATTGACGATTTTGGCACGGGATATGCTTCCTTAAGTTATTCAAAGCGGTTTCCCTTTGATGTTCTGAAAATAGATAAGAGTTTTATTCGCAATATTACAGAGGATCGTCAGAATGCAGCGATTACGATCGCGATTATTCAAATGGGACACTCGATGAATATGACGGTGGTGGCTGAGGGGGTGGAAGATGAACAGGAACTTGCTTTTTTGTGTACTCACGATTGTGACGAAATTCAAGGCTATTTTTTCAGCAAGGCTTTGCCCCAGGATGAGTTTGAAGCGCTGTTGAAAAGTGGTAAGCGCTGGGAGTTATGGAAGACGGAAGAAGGAAAAAGGAAAATGCAATAAATCCGATCGCCCTTTAAATCCTGATGGTTGGGCGATCGGAATAAAGCCGATTTGCCAAAGCTTACAGCGGGAACTGCTGTGTATTAAAAACAGCTCATCCCGTGTGTGGTTAGACGGCGGAGAAATTGTCGATAAATCGCCCCGCTGAGAAAACCGCGCGGTGTTAGACTGCCGGAACCGCTACCCGATTCTTGGGAACAATCTGTGGCTGATAGGAAAATACCTCTCGCTCACGGGGATTGACGGTAACTTTGATCCACTGCACGTCGTTGAGGCCATTCGCCACATTGTCGCCAAAGGTCTCGACGCGAGTGAAGTTCTCAAGGCGTTGACCCTCACTATCCAGAAATGGCTTGTCAATGCGGTAGTAGTGCGAGTCGCCATGCACGTAGGCCACCGGCTTACGGAAAGCGATCGTCTCATCGCGAAGCGCGATTAAAAAGTCCTTGTAGCCATCAGGCGTGAGAGTGCCATCAGCCTGCTTATCGGTTTCCACCAGTGTTTTCGGATCGCGCAAAGGCGCTCTGGTGCCATCGGTTAGATCCCACCCCGGATTGGCTTGGGTGATAATCATCACCGCCACTGAATTGCTGTCCTTGGCTGCTTTAAAGCTCTCACGCAACCAGACAATATTGGATTGGTTGCGTGCGTTATACTCAGCCGAGTCAGGTGCGGTGTCACAGAGGTTGTTGCATGAACCGGGAACGTTGAGGGTGACATAGGTAACATTACCGACTGCCCAGCGACGGTTTTCGACACAGGGTACGGCACCCTCAACGCCGAGGCACAGCGGCGCTGTCTGCACTTTCTGGGCTAGCTTACGTTGTCCGAGTGTAAACTTGGTGTTGAAGAATAGCTGACGCTCGCGATCGAGCCGCTCGCGTGATGAGAATCCACCGTTTGCGGGGCGATCGCAGTCAGTCCAATCGTTATCGCCCGGTGTGAAGGCTGCCGGTGCCTTCAGCGCGTTGAAGAATCCGAGGGATTGCCTATAGAAATCTTCGCTACAGGTGGTCGGCGTGACCGAGCCGGGGGTACCACTGCCCGCCTTCAGATCGCCGTCGTGGACTGTAAAGACCAGGTTTTGCGAGTTCATGTCAGCGATCAGGTTCGGAACCCCCGTCAACGCCTGTACGTCTGAGTAGGGAAGATCGCCCCAAAGGCCGATCGCGTATGGCTGGCTCTTGTTCTCCTGTTTGCGCTCGGCAGCAGTTGCTACACTGATGGCGGAAGTGACCAAGAATGCTAAGATCGCCCATAAACAAATATTACGTAGCATACGCTTAGTGGTAAAGCGTTGAAACACTGAGTAACCAAACTTCATGATATAAATATCCTCAATTATTCTTTGCCTCGGAGAGCGTATGTTGGAAAAATAGCTGCTGTCCAAACCATTCAAGCCAAAGCTTAGTGTATTGGATATAGTTTATTAAGGAGTTACGAGCAGGTTATTTATGAGTTATGAGTTTGATTTTTGACAGACAATTTAACAACAAGTCCTGATTACGAACCAAAATTCAAAAAATTCGATCGGCTAACCAGTTTCCTAACCACAGTCCAAAACCAGAAGTAGTCATTAACAGAATAGAGGTGTAAAACCCATTCCCAGAGACGATCGACCTTTCGGCGGCCACCATCCTCGCCACAACTCCAGCAATAATCCCGATCGCCACCCAAGCCCCATAGACAGCCTTAGAACCCGCCATTACCAAAGCTAAACCCAGATTCTCGGCACCAGTCAACGCCACCGCACCCGCCATCGCCCCAACTCCCAAGCCAATTAAACCTACAAGCCCCCTAGGGTTCTCAGAAGTAACAGATACTTCCCCCATCAGCCCACACAGCAAGCCCACAACCCCCCAACAGATACCCCCCGCCATCGTCCTGATCCAATCCCCAGAAGCAGTTCCAGCCATCAATCCCGTCACTGTCGCGACTCCCGCCACAGCCAACACACCAGCCACAGCCCTAGACTCAGCCTCAGAAGTGGCGATCGCCCCCAAGCCAGCCCCAACCAGAGCCCAAACCATCCCTGTGATCGCGCCTCCCGCCTGAAAACCTGCGATCGACCCCCCCACCGCCCCAGCTAAAACAAAAGCCGCCAACCAAACTCTCGCTGTTACTGAACCCTCCGCCACCAAAATCACCGCCCACAGCCCATCAGCACCACAGATTAAAGTCCACATCCATAGGGGGACGGCAGATTTGGTCAAAATCCAGCTAGTCAAAGCATAACTGGCAAAGGCGATCGCCAGCGGCCACCAAGGAAAGCCAGAATATTTGGGAGATTGTCGCCTGGAAGTAGCAAAGTTTCGCGACTTTGAATATTGAATCGAAAATTGTTGTTTCCGGTTCGAGGTAGCCTGGGCATGGCTGGGAGTGTGGAGATTGCCACGCCGCCCTGGAAACCTTTGACGGTTTTCAGCTTTAAATCCTTTGTGGCCTTTCGAGGTAGCTTTTGGAGAATTTTGACTTTTTTTGAAATTAGCCCTAGTTTTTGGCTTGATAAAGCCCCTTCTGTTGAGTTTTTCACGTACAGGTGCAGGGGTTGTTGCTGTCTCAAACGCAGGTTCGATCGCTTTTAATTCCGGCTGACTCAGAAACGACACCAATTGCTCGTAAGCTAGATTAATCTCTGCTAATCTTTGTTGAGCTTTTTGTTGCAGCCGATCGTTGTGGGCAAAGCGATCGGGATGCCACACAAAGGCCAAATCTCTGTAAGCTTGCTTAACTTCTTCTAAGGAAGCTCCAGGCTCAATTTCTAGGATTGCATAGTATTGGTCAATGTCAGCCATAAACTTCGATCTGGAAAAAGTGCGATCGTACTTCACATCTTCCACTATTCTCAGGCAAGCTGCACAGCCCATAAATTTTAGATTGGGGATGTGGAACTTGAGAATTACTGACTCGGAATAAATCGATTCGTCCTTGAGGAACGATGGGGCGACAACTCGCTACAATGAGGAAATACTTTCGTGCGATCGCCCTCAGTGCCAGTGTCCGCCAATAAAACACCCACCTTCATCCTAGTTGACGGCCACTCCCTGGCCTTTCGGTCCTACTTCGCCTTTGCCAAAAGTCGAGATGGAGGTTTGCGAACTAGCACCGGCATTCCCACCAGCGTCTGTTTCGGCTTTCTCAAGTCTCTGTTGGAAGTCATGGCGGCGATCGCACCAGAATACATGGCGATCGCCTTTGACACCGCCGCACCCACCTTTCGCCACGAAGCCGACGAAACCTACAAAGCCGGCCGCGCCGAAACCCCAGAAGATTTTATCCCCGATTTGCAAAACCTCCAAGAACTCCTGGGCTATTTAAACTTACCAGCCATCACCGCTCCCGGCTACGAAGCCGACGATGTTTTAGGAACTTTGGCCAACAAAGCCAGCACCTCCGGTTATGATGTCAAAATCCTCACGGGCGATCGAGATTTATTTCAATTAGTAGACACCGCTAAAAAAATCAGTGTTTTATACTTAAGCACAGAGGAATTAAGGCGATCGGGAAAAGGCAAATCCCAAGAATACGGTCCCGAACAAGTCCAAGAAAAACTCGGCATATTGCCCCAACAAGTAATAGATTACAAAGCCCTCTGCGGCGACAAATCCGACAACATTCCCGGAGTCAAAGGCATTGGCGACAAAACCGCCATCCAACTCCTCACTACTTACAACACCCTCGACGGAATTTATGCAGCCCTAGACGAAATTAAAGGAGCAACCAAGAAAAAGTTAGAAGAAGGAAAAGCAGCAGCCTATCATTCTCAGCACATGGCAACCATCGTCCAAGACGTTCCCTTAGAAGTAGAACTAGAAAATTGCCAGCTCAAAGGTTTTGATGAAGCAGCATTGATACCGATGCTAGAAAAATTAGAATTTAAGACATTTTTAAGCAAAGTCAAACAAATTCAACAACGTTTCGGCGGTGTAGAAGAGAAAGCAGAAGCAATCAGCAATAACCAAGAAAGAGTCTCCTCCAACAGTGGAACAGAAAACTTGCTTGTTACTGTAAATACCAATGACAGTGCCACAGAAAACTTACCTGTTACTATAAATACCAATGATAGTGCCACAGAAAACTTACCTATAGCTCTTGAAAATTCAGAAGACCTATGGTTTTGGAGTTATACTGATACAACAACAGCCCAGGAAGCAAACAAATTACCAATCAAACCCCGGATAATTCAAAACATAGAACAGTTAAATGAATTAGTCAAACTGCTAGAAACCCGCACAGACAAAACAACACCTGTGGCCTGGGATACCGAAACCACCGCCTTAGAACCACGAGACGCCGAGTTAGTAGGAATTGGCTGTTGTTGGGGAACCGGCGAACAAGATTTAGCCTATATCCCAACCGGACATAAAACAGGCAAAAACTTAGATAAAACCACAGTTTTAAATACTTTGCGTCCGATTTTAGAAAGCGAAAATTATCCCAAAGCGCTGCAAAATGCTAAATTCGATCGCCTCATCTTCCGCTGTCAGGGAATTAAACTAACAGGAGTCATCTTCGACACCATGCTAGCCAGTTATGTACTCAATCCCGAAACCAGCCACAGCCTCAGCGAATTATCCAGGAAATACTTAGGAATTGTCGCCAAAAGCTACAAAGAATTAGTCCCGAAACACAAAACAATTGCTGACATCAGCATTCCCGAAGTAGCCGACTACTGCGGCATGGATGTGTACACCACATTTCAATTAGTAGATAAACTGAGAGCAGAATTAGATGAACAGGACTTACGCACTCCGACTGAAGAAACCGGGTTTTTTACTGAATCTGCTGGTCATAACGAAGTATTTTCGTCAAAAAACCCGGTTTCTGGGCCCCCATCAAAGTCTTTGCATCGGTTACTACTCGATGTCGAACAGCCCTTAGAACCAATTTTAGCAGAAATGGAACTTCGTGGCATTCGCATTAATTCAGCCTATCTGCAAGAACTCTCACAACAACTAGAACAGAGATTAGTCCAACTCGAAGAAAACACCTATCAAGCAGCGGGGAGAAAGTTTAATTTAGCTTCCCCAAAACAACTAAGCGAAATCTTATTAGAAAAAATCCCCGAAGAGTTTCAGAAAAAATCTCGCAAAACCAAAACAGGATATTCCACCGATGCCGCTGTTTTAGACAAACTCCAAGGAGACCATCCGATTGTAGATGATTTATTAGAACACCGAACATTATCCAAATTGAAATCTACCTATGTGGATGCTTTGCCGCAGTTAGTGCGTGCAGATACCGGGCGAGTGCATACAGATTTTAACCAGACTGCTACCGGGACGGGCAGGCTTTCTTCTTCCAATCCAAATTTACAGAATATTCCCATCCGTACCGAATTTTCCCGACAAATTCGCAAGGCTTTTTTACCAGAATCAGGTTGGCTGATGGTGTCGGCTGACTATTCTCAAATTGAACTGCGAATTTTAGCTCATTTGAGTCAAGAACCTGTGTTAATCGAAGCTTATCAAAATAACCGAGATGTGCATACAGTCACCGCTCAATTATTATTTGAAAAAGAGGATGTTACGCCGGATGAAAGACGGTTTGGCAAAACGATTAATTTCGGGGTAATTTATGGGATGGGGGCGATTAAGTTTGGCAAATCTATGGGCAAAAGCTCAGCAGATGGTAAAAAGTTTATTGAACGATTTAACCAGCGTTATAGTCAAGTGTTTGAATATTTGGAAAAAGTCAAAAAAGAGGCGATCGCCCTTGGCTATGTTTCCACCATACTCGGCCGCCGCCGCTACTTAAACTTCGATCGCCTCAGCGACTTAAAAGGCACTAACCCCCAAGACATCCACCCCGATAGACTTAAATCTCTCAGCAGAGATGACGCCCAATCTTTGCGGGCGGCAGCCAACGCTCCCATCCAAGGCTCCAGTGCTGATATCATTAAACTTGCCATGATTGAAGTCAACCAAGTTTTGCAAAACTATCAGGCGCGATTGCTGCTGCAAGTTCACGACGAATTAATCTTTGAAGTACCTCCCCAGGAATGGGAAGAATTGCAGCCAAAAATCAAAGATGCCATGGAAAATGCCCTACCTCTGAGCGTACCATTGATAGTTGACATCCACGCGGGTCAAAATTGGATGGAAACCAAATAAAAACAGAGAACTATGAGTCAAACAAAAATCACTCTTTTCCGATTAATTACAAGATTTATGACCTTAAGTATGGTATTCTTACTATTCGGATGTCCCCAAAAATTAGCAGCGAATAACTATGCTGTCAAACGAGTCAGCGATGGCGATACCCTTGTCGCCCTCGATAGCGCTGGGAAAGATATCAAAGTGCGTTTTGCCTGTGTAGATGCACCGGAAGTTCCCCACACAAATGCTGAAAAGAATAGCAAAGCAGCAGCCCAAAAAAATCAATTTAAGTGGGGAAATTTAGCGCAGCAAAGAACTCAGCAGCTAGTGAAACAAGGAGGCGATAGAGTGGTTTTGACTGTCACCGATACTGATCGCTACGGACGCCAAATCAGCGAAGTTCGCTTACCAAACGGCACATTTGTGCAAGAAGTTTTGACTAGCGAAGGACTAGCCATGGTTTATCGTCCTTACTTAAAAAACTGTCCCAGCGCCAGTATTCTGGAACAAGCCGAAGCAGCAGCTAAGAAAAATCGCCGTGGCGTTTGGGGAGATTCCAAGTTTGTCCCCGCTTGGGATTTTCGTAAAAAATGATTTAGTTATTTGTTGTTGACTGTTGACTGTTGACTGTTAAATGCGAGCATACCTAATGCTTCCAAAATTCCTCCTGAGTTAGCACAATTTCGAGTTTGCCAGTAGAGGAAAGTTGCAAATTTTCAGATCCTCCCCCCGTCGTCAGGTGCGGGGGATTTTACAAACGCCCATGAATTTTGCAAAATGTCAAGTAGAGCAGGTGGCGGAATTATGCAAGGACCCCATAAATGACGAAATTTGTCGATCGAGTAACAACTTATTTACGGTCAGGCTGGCATCAATTATAATTTAGATAGTGCCTTTCTGGGTAACGAGTACATTGCCCATGTCTTTAACCTTAATCTTGAAAAATCAACTCCAGAACCCTCCTCAAACAGGGTTGAAGCATCTATTCAGTCGCTTGGGTATCAGGCAGAAAATCGGCTGCGGATACGCCTTGGTCATTAGTATTGCAATGTTGGGCGCGGTGGCGGGACGGGTAGTGGAATCCTATTGCAAACACCAGGTTAGGGAACAACTGGCGATCGAGCGAGACAAAGCTGAAATCCTGACCAACCTTAATAATATCGCCCAGGAAGTCAGAATTCACCAGTTGTGGCTGGTGAGTCTGACGAAAAAACCGCAAATTTTCGATCGCGAACGCTCGGACTTTCTCAGTCGCGTGGCTCAGATGAGCGCACAACTAGAACAACTGCAAAGCCTCCCGCAGACTTCAAATCACGGCGTAGTCCAAGATTATCAAAAAATTCAAGAGTTCGCTAAAGCCAACAATAAAGTAGTAGAAACTTACTTCCAACAAGTCCAGAAACTATTGGGGAATGAGAAATTATCTGCTTTGAATCCCAAACAGCAGCAGGTGTTCGAGCGCAACTGGTATAATTTTGCGACGGGGGACAGCGCTTTTAAACTGGAAAAATTTTCCCAGGATTCCGCCCAACTAGCGGGTACTTTTCGCGACAAAGCAGACGAAGTATTTAGAACCTACGACCAAGCTGAAAAACTGGGAACTCTAATTCTCATCTGTTCTCTAGGAATATCAGCAGCGATCGCAGCCATGTTAGCAGCATACACCAGCGGTGCGATCGCCGGCCCCCTAGAAGCCACCACCCTCATCGCTCAGCGAGTTACCGAAGAATCCAACTTTGATCTACAAGCACCCGTCACTACTTCCGACGAAGTAGGATTGCTAGCAATTTCCATCAACGAACTTATCCAGCGGGTAGCAGAATATACAGAAGACTTGCAGGAAGCAAAAATAGCAGCCGAAGCAGCCAACCGCTCCAAAAGTGCATTTCTCGCCAACATGAGCCACGAACTGCGTACCCCCCTCAACGCCATCATCAACTACAGCGAAATGCTCCAAGAAGATGCTCAAGATTCTGGTTCAGAAGACTTTCTGCCCGACTTACAAAAAATTCAAACAGCAGGCAAACACCTGCTGGATATGATTAGCGATATCCTGGATATTTCCAAAATTGAAGCCGGTCACGTCACCCTTTATTTAGAAAACTTCGATGTAGCAACAATGATTGAAGAAGTGATGACCACGGCTCAACCATTAGTAGAAAAAAAAGGCAATGCTTTAGCACTAAAAACCGAAGGTGAACTAGGTACCATGTACGCCGACCAGCCCAAAGTGCGGCAAATTCTGCTCAACTTGCTCAGCAACGCCGCCAAATTCACCGAAAAAGGTGTGATTACCATTGGGGTAGAAAGAATGAAAATTGAAAAACTCCGACCGACAAAAAGGAATAAAAATAAGGAAGATTCTGTCTCTAATTCATACTATACTGCTCAAGTTTTAGTCTTTCGAGTCACCGACACTGGCATAGGGATGACCGAGGATCAATTACAGCAGATATTTAAGCCTTTTATTCAAGCCGATGCTTCAACTACTCGCAAGTATGGAGGGACTGGTTTGGGCTTGACAATTAGTCAACGTTTGTGTCATATTCTGGGCGGCGAAATTAGTGTCGAAAGTCAGGATGGTAAAGGTTCAACTTTTACTGTCAGCCTCCCAGAACGGGTGACTATGCAAGTATGAAGGAAGAAGGAAGAAGGAAGAAGGAAGAAGGAACGACGCTGATTTTGAACGGATACACGGATTAATTATTGAGTAATCCCAACATTATCTGCGATCGACTGCCAGAAAGGACGGAAATCCTATCTTCAGATAGCGGAATACCGATCGCCCGATCGCCACTAACTCCCTACAATGACAATTATACGGGCGATCGAGCATTAGCCTTTACAATATCGCTCTTTTAAAATTCAGGGAATTAAAATTTATGCAACCCAATAATCCAAACCAATTTACCGAAAAAGCCTGGGAAGCCCTGTCTCGGACTCCCGAACTCGTAAAAGCAGCCCAGCAGCAGCAGCTAGAAAGCGAACACTTGATGAAAGCTTTGCTAGAACAAGAATCGGGACTAGCTAGCAGCTTATTTAATAAAGCAGGCGTATCAGTAACCAAATTGCGCGATCGCACCGATGAGTTTATCAGCCGCCAGCCGAAAATCTCTGGAAGCACCAACAATGTTTATCTCGGTCGTTCTCTCGACACTTTACTCGATCGAGCCGAAACTTATCGAAAAGACTACGGTGATGAATTTATTTCCGTCGAACACCTGATACTAGGATACGTCAAAGACGATCGCTTTGGCAAAAATCTATTACAAGAATTTAAACTAGATGAAGCCAAACTCAAAGAAATAATTACCCAAGTCCGGGGGAACAACAAAGTGACCGACCAAAATCCAGAAGGCAAATACGAAGCGCTGGAAAAATACGGCCGAGATTTGACAGAAGCAGCCCGTCAAGGCAAACTCGATCCAGTCATCGGACGAGATGACGAAATCCGCCGCACGATTCAAATATTGAGCCGCCGCACCAAAAACAACCCCGTATTAATCGGAGAACCGGGAGTAGGAAAAACCGCCATCGCCGAAGGACTCGCCCAGCGAATTATCACCGGAGATGTCCCCCAATCTCTCAAAGACAGACAATTAATCAGCTTAGATATGGGCGCATTAATTGCCGGTGCAAAATTCCGAGGAGAATTTGAAGAACGCTTGAAAGCAGTCCTCAAAGAAGTGATGGATAGCAACGGGAAAGTCATCTTATTTATTGATGAAATTCACACCGTTGTCGGTGCCGGTGCTACCCAAGGTTCCATGGATGCAGGCAACTTGCTAAAACCGATGTTGGCGAGGGGAGAATTGCGCTGTATCGGCGCAACAACTCTCGACGAATACCGCAAATATCTGGAAAAAGATGCAGCCCTAGAACGCCGTTTTCAACAGGTTTATGTTGACCAACCAACAGTTGAAGATACTATTTCAATTCTGCGGGGTTTGAAGGAACGTTACGAAGTACACCACGGCGTAAAAATCTCCGACAGCGCCCTAGTGGCGGCGGCTACTTTGTCTACTCGATATATTAGCGATCGCTTTTTGCCAGACAAAGCCATTGACTTAGTGGACGAAGCGGCGGCTAAACTCAAAATGGAGATTACATCCAAGCCGGAAGAACTAGACGAAATCGACCGCAAAATTTTGCAGCTAGAAATGGAAAGACTATCGCTGCAAAAAGAAAGCAATGCTGCTTCCATTGAACGTTTGGAAAGACTGGAAAAAGACTTAGCCAACCTCAAGGAACAGCAAAGGGGTTTGAATGCTCAATGGCAATCGGAAAAAGGTGTCATTGGTAGCATTCAAAAGATTAAAGAACAAATCGACAAGGCTAACATTGAAATTCAACAAGCTGAGTTGAAATACGACCTCAACCGCGCTGCTGAATTGAAATATGGAACCTTAACTCAGTTGCAAAAACAACTGCAAGAAGCGGAAACTCAACTAACAGCAACTCAAACTACAGGTCAAACTCTACTGCGAGAAGAAGTCACGGAATCGGACATTGCCGAAATTATTTCTAAGTGGACGGGAATTCCGATTAGCAAGTTAGTTGAATCGGAAATGCAGAAACTTCTGCATTTGGAAGATGAACTGCACAACCGGGTAATTGGACAGGATGAAGCGGTGACTGCGGTTGCAGATGCCATTCAGCGATCGCGCGCAGGTTTAGCCGATCCGAACCGTCCCGTTGCTAGTTTTATATTCCTCGGCCCGACGGGTGTGGGCAAAACCGAGTTAGCTAAAGCCTTAGCGTCTTATCTGTTTGATACAGAAGAGGCGATCGTGCGAATTGATATGTCGGAATACATGGAAAAACACGCAGTTTCGCGGTTGATTGGTGCGCCTCCGGGATACGTCGGCTACGATGAAGGCGGACAATTAACTGAGGCTGTGCGCCGCCGTCCTTACTCGGTGATTCTATTTGATGAAATCGAGAAAGCACACCCGGATGTCTTCAATATCATGCTGCAAATTCTCGACGACGGCCGCGTTACCGACGCTCAAGGTCACACAGTAGATTTCAAGAATTCTGTGATTATTATGACATCGAATGTCGGCTCTCAATACATTTTAGATGTGGCGGGAGATGAGGAACAAATGCGGAGTCGGGTGATGGAAGCCATGCGGGGAACTTTCCGCCCGGAATTCTTGAACCGGATTGATGAAATGATTATTTTCAAAAGTTTGACTAAGAGCGAATTGCGGCAGATTGTGCTGTTGCAAGTTAAGCGTCTGGAAAAACGTTTGGCGGAACGCAAAATGTCTCTGAAATTGTCGGAATCTGCGCTTGATTTCTTGGCAGAAATAGGGTACGACCCGGTGTATGGTGCGCGGCCTTTGAAACGGGGAATTCAACGGGAGTTAGAAACGCAAATGGCGAAGGGTATTTTGCGGGGAGATTTTGTGGATGGAGATACGATTTTTGTGGATATCGAGAATGAAAGGTTGGCGTTTAAAAGGTTGCCGGCCCAGTTGGTGACAGTTAAATAATCTTAAGGAGTGCAACCGGAATTGATATGATTCCCTACGGGATAGCTGCGCTCGCGCGGCTTTTTTTTCTCTAAATCACGGTAGGTGCTTTAAAAACTTCTAAAATCTTTTGTTTCAAAGTAACTAACTCATCTGTAGCTGCATGAGCTTCATAAATAGCTTCGGATGCTGCTACAAAAGGATCTGCATAAAGGGCAAAATAGAGTGAATTAACTGCGCGCGCTGTGTGAAATGCAGCTAAATAATCTGATAATTTTATATTGCCTTCTCCCATTTTTTCTTGCAAGTCCCACTGAATCTCATCGAGTCGATCGACCAAGGATTGAAGTTTGTTTTGAAGTGAAACATCACCACATTGACCTTTTTCTAGCGCTTCTAATCCTTCGTCAAGAATTGGGTGACTCAAGCTAGTGCGCTCAATTGCGAATTTACAAGCGGCTTTGGCTGCATTTCGCTGTTCGGAAATAGTTGCTTGTTTCAGCATTTCCGATTGTTCAGGAGCGATAATTTCTAAGCGATTTTCTGTCATTGTGTAATTAACTCCTTGTAGTCTTCTGGCAGTGTTATCTCCTCGGTTGTTAAAGATTAGGCTATGGCGATCGCTCAAGGGCGATCGCCTTCTGATTTATCTTTTTTCTGCTCTTGGCGCTCTCGAACAGATTTCGTCAGCAGGTACGTTGCCAAACTGCTGATGGATCTGCTTTCTGCTTCTGCCCATTCTTCGAGAGCTTTTTGAATCTCCTCTGGCAGATATGCGGTAACTCTTCCCCTTGAAGCCATTGGTTGCACTGCAAAACATCTCTACACAGTCCATCTTACGCTGTGGCCATCGCTCAAGGGCGATCGCCTTCTGATTCGTCCTTTTTCTGTTCTTGGCGCTCTTGGCGCTCTCTGACTGCTTTAGCTGCCACATGGGAGAGCAGGTTTGCGAGTGTTCTATCTTCCTGTTGGGCCCATTCGGACAGGGCTTGATGAACGTCTTCTGGCAGTGTAACTGTGACTCGCATACGTGAAGGCATTGGCCGGCATGGTTTTACTTCTATTGTCTTAAATTTTACACTCTAACGTCATTAGATATATTTTTGTGTCATTTGATGTTTTTAACATCAAAATATGCTATTAGTGTATATAAGGCTCAGGCCTTAAAACGTCAGAAGCCAGCCCCTTACTGTGGAAGGTTCCGGGCTGGCTCTGGCTCCAAAAATATCAATGGAGACGAGTTCTATGTTGACATATAAAGACCGCTTGTGTTGTTGGGCGATCGCCCGTTTGTTACCCTCTGAGCAATGGATAATTGTTGCCCGCTTCCGCAGCCGTTCCGATGCCGACGGCCATTTCAAGTTTTTGCGACAAACAATACCTCACGTTAAGTTTGAGGTTGTGTTCGATTTAAGTGGAGACAGTCACCGTTTATCCGCGTTGGCAGATCGTCCTTCCAATCCCGTCACCAGCGCGTTATAAATGGTAATTTTCGCGGCGGTTTCAGTTAACTAAACATTGGCGATCGCACTTTTTGTTAGTAAGTGCGATCGACCGCATCATCTTAGCCAAATCATAATTTACACAGGGATGCCCTCAAGACTAATATTCTCCGAACAGGACTTGAGCGACCCTGGGCTGTGGTAAAATTATCATATCGACACCACTTTCTCGTTACTTAAAAATATGCGATCGAAACTAGAACAAATTACGCTGCAAGACAGAAATGCTGCTGAAATGCAAATCCGCGATAATCGGCAGCAAATTAATTACGACACCAAACAGTATCCACTCGAAATACTTGTTCAAAAATATATGGAAGGAATTGACGAGGATACTAATAAGTTGTTTATTCCTGACTACCAACGTGAAATGACTTGGGATGAAGCAAGGCAATCAAAGTTTATCGAATCTGTAATTTTGGGGCTGCCAATACCTTATCTATTCGTTGCCGCTCTCGGTGATGATGAAAATGATGAATCACGTTTAGAGATCGTAGACGGTGCAGAACGCATTCGTACTCTAACCAGATTTGTCAACAACGAATTAACCTTAAGTGGACTGAAAAAATTAGAGCATTTGAATGGATTTAAGTTTAGTGATTTACTCATGCCTCGTCAGAGGCATTTCAATCGAACTACACTTCGGGTAATCCAACTAAGCAAAACTGCAAATGAGGAATTCCGAAGAGATTTATTTGAGCGGCTACAATCATTTTAATAGCAAAGTAAATACATTTGAAAGAGAGCCAAAAATTTCTGGGTATTAGTTTGAGAAATCAAAAAATTGTTGTGTGGAATATGTCTGCGATCGACTGCTAGGATAATCATGGAAACTGTACTCTTCGACTTTAATACACGCGCTAAAGATGTGGATGATTACTTCATTTTTCTGGAGAGCTTGGAAAAACAGACAACCCAGTTAGCTGTATTCGATCCTGCTGGCACATACAAAATACAAAGTCTCGATCCTGAGTTAGCAAAAACCCTGAGAGCTAATGGTTTTTTGTTACTGTATAACTTAGTTGAATCCACTATGCGAAATGCGATTGAAGCCATATTCGAGGAGTTAAAAAATAAAGCTATCTCTTTTGACAATCTCAAACCAAAAATCAAAATAGTTGTTCTTCAAAATCTTAAAAATCGTTCTCCTAAGAAAATTCATTTAACAATCAACCAAATCTCTACAGATATCATCACAGCTACATTTGAACGCGAAGAACTGTTTTCAGGAAATGTGGATGCTAGGTTGATTAAAGAAATAGCAGAAAAATATGGTTTTTCATATCAAACAGACTTTGCTAAGACAAAGAACGGGCAAAATCTTGTAGTGATTAAAAGTAATAGAAATGACTTAGCGCACGGCATTAAGTCTTTTGAGGAAGTGGGCGGAGATCAGGCTATTGAGGAACTCTTAGAAATTAAGGAAGAAGTCGTAGAGTATTTGACGCAAATACTGCAAAATATCAGAGATTATCTTGACAATGAAGAGTATTTGGAGTTACTCACAGGTAATCCTTAATTTCTATTTTCTTCAGTCCCCCTCTGCTCGGACTTTGTTTTTGTAGACGCGATTTCAATCGCCGAGTGATATTGTTTCCGGTTGCATCGTCAGGTGATTTAACCACAGAGAACGCAGAGAACACAGAGGGAGATAAGAGAGATGAATAATTCCGATGCTACCGGATTTGATATGACTTTGTTTTTGTAGACGCGATTTCAATCGCCGAGTTACTTCCGTACCATCACAGACTCAATTACAGCATTCGGCTGATACTTATTAGTCTGAAAAAATCCCCCTTTACCAGCGCCATATACTCCTCCAAACTGCTTCCCTTCAGCCTTGGGAACAAACATAATCTTTCTAGTGGGTTGCTTGGCAAAAACCACATTTTCTCTCATTTCATTATCCACATTATAAGATAAAGTAGCTTGGCCGTAAATTGCCTCTGCTTGTTTCAGAGTCATTCCCGGCCCGACACCCTGAACTGTTTTATAATTGGCATTGTCAGTCCTTAAAAGTTCAATGACATCGGTATCTTTGAGCTTTGTACCCGCAGCGTAGATTATCCGATACTGCACTTTTCCCGACTGGCTGACGGCCACTGCATCAAAGTCTACCATAAAAGGAGACTGAACCTTAAACAGTGCCGTTGAACCCAAAGCCTTTTTCAGTTGTCCGAAAGTCATCCCCACCTGGGCCGCTCCCATTGTGCGATCGCTAATTGCTACACTTGCAGAAGCAGCTTTTTGAGCAGCATTAGCCACTTTTGGCTGCGCGTTGGTACCCACACGCGCCACAGCGACACCGGGATTTGACATTGCTCCCAAATAAGAGCCGATCGCCAACAAAACAGCTATCATCGATCCAGACAAAACTTTAATATTGAACATGACTAATTCTCCTAGATTTCAAATGCGACTATCTACCCGCATATTTTGGGCTATATTGGGCATCACCTTGTTAGTTTGGATTCTCAGAGGCGTTGGCCTCTTGACATTCATTCCGGGTGTGGTGATTTGGATACTGATTTTGCTGTCTTTTGTCGCGGGTATCCTCACCACTCTACTGCGTAGGTAATTTGGTATCCGGTAAGTAATAACAGTTATTGATTATTGGTTATTGGTTATTGGTCGCAAATCACAAATAACTACTGACAACAACCCATTCCCCATTCCCCATTCCCCATTCCCCATTATTTGAGTTTCATTGCCTTTCCAACAGTCACATTCAATTGCGCTCCGATCAGCATCACCAAACAACAAAGATCTAGCCACAACAGCAAAACAATAAAAGTGCCGATCGTCCCGTAAGTCCAACTGTAATTGCCCAAATGCAAAACGTAGAAGCGAAACAAAGCTGAAATCAGCGCCCACAAAACAGCCGCAAAAACAGCACCAGAAAAAATCGGTATATTTCGTTGGTGGCGGCTCGGCCCATAGCGGTAAATAAAAGCAAAGGCAACTGATATAATTCCCAAAGCAATCGGCCAGCGCCACAACCGCCAAACAGCCAATAGTTGCGACTCCAAAGGGCAATTTTTCACCAAGGATAAGCAATTTTTAACATCTTTTAAATTGCAATTAGCAACGGATTCCAGCAGACAACTCTCGCGGGCAATAGCTTGTACAATTAAATCGCTGACAAATACTGCTCCCGATGCCATAATTAATAGTATAATTGTACCGATACTCAGGGTCAAAGAAATCAGTTTGGCATTCAAAAAATGGCGCGTGCGATCGGGCGGAATTTCATGGATGCGATCGAGTGCAGCCATGGCCGCGCTCATTACTCCAGAAAAAGCCCACAAGGATGCTACAAAACTCAGCGAAAATAGTTGTTGGTTGCGATATGAAAGGATTTCTTTGAGGGAACTACGAATCAAATTCCGCACGTCATCGGGTATGACTTCGCCTAAAAGACCGGCGATTTGATACAGTGTTGATTGCAAAGGTTCAAAAAGGGCGATCGCACATAACACAGCCAACAACCCCGGAAACAGCGCCAGCATAGAATTGTAGGCCATTTCCGCCGATAGCCCCGGCAACCGCTGCTCTCCTGCCTTCACGCAGACTTCGCGAAGCGTGCGCCAAGTCAAACACCGACAAAATAGCCAAAAGTGACTAAATTTCTGTTTGATAGCTCTCAGCAGCTTCCAAAGCACCCGAAACAAAGCTAAAATCAGGTAGCGCAGCCAGTAATAAATGTTCATAATTAATTAAGCTATTACCAATTCGCAATTCGCAATTCGCAATTCGCAATTCCCCATTCCCCAATTCCCCAATTCCCAATTCCCAATTCCCAATTCCCCAATCTATAATCAATATTATGGTTCAAGATGTCAGACAGTGGTTAGATGAAATCAAGCGGCTGCAACAGCAGTTAACAGAGGTTTCGCGCGATCGCGATGAAGCGGGTGAAAGTGCGGCTCAGTGGCGTCAACTCTATAATACCGAAGCGGAACAGCGGCGGAATGATACTAAATTAACTCAGCAAACGATCGCCAATTTAGAAACACAAATACAGCAACTCCAAACTTTCTCTCCCATTGTATCGGAAGGCGAAGCAACTGGAATTGCTCGCATGGAAGAAGTGGAACAACTGCAAACAGTGGGGGAACTTAAGGCTAAATTAGTTATGGTACTCCAAGAGCGCGATCGGGCGATCGAACAAATCAAACAATTGACTCAAGCCCTCAAACAAGAAGAAGCGCGCCACGCCGAAACTAGCAAAAATTTAACTAGCGCCCTAGGAGATGCCGTGGACTTGCTCACGAAAGCCAAAAATCCTGCCCCTGTAAAAACAGAGACAGCGTATTCTTTGGAGATAGTACCTGTTACCACTGGAAATTCGGGAGAAAGTGCGATCGAGATCCGCCACAATCCGGCCCAACTTCCGCCTTCTAAAAATCAGTTACTTCAGCTACCACCTTTTAGCAATTAGTAGGGTGTGTGACAGAGAAAAATCTTTGATTCGTGGGAAAAGATGATTCAGCATTGTGGGGATGTAATACAGAAACCAGCTTTTGCACAAGAGACTGGGTTTCTCAGCCGATAAATCTCCAAAAAGGTGGTTTATGGGGGTTTGTGAACAATACATAAACCCTGTTTTGATCGACAATAATCGAGGTTAAAGGAAATGAATTTTTTTAATCAATTGGCTAATGGTTTAAGTCAGCGTTGGAATGCCTTTACGCAAGAACTAGAGTGGTCAAGGCTTCATGGACAGTCTTACCAGCTTTGTAAAGAAGGCAAATTCACTGAAGCGTTTTTGGTAGCTGAACAAGCATTAATCTTAGCTCAATCCCTTCACTCAGGCGACCATGCTGATGTGGCACTCAGTCTCAATAAATTGGGATTACTCTACTACTCCCAAGCACGCTACAGTGAAGCGGAATCCCTCTACCTACAGGCATTAGAGATGGAACAACGCCTATTTAGAGGCGACAGTTATAGGGTGGCATTCAGTCTCAGTAGCTTGGGATCACTCTACGACTCTCAAGGACGCTACAGTGAAGCTGAAGCCTTCTGCCTACAGGCATTAGAGATGGCACAACGCCTATCTACACACGGCAGTTCTACTGTGGCAATCATTCTCAATACATTGGCCAAACTCTACGATTCCCAAGCACGTTACAGTGAAGCTGAACCCCTCTACCTACAAGCATTAGAAATGTGGCAACGCCTATTTGCAGGCGACCATCCCGATGTGGCAAAAAATCTCGATACCTTGGCAGAACTCTACAACTCCCAAGGACGTTACAGTGAAGCTGAATCGCTCTGCCTACAGGCATTAGAGATGAGACAACGCCTATTTACAGGCCGGGCGTCAAGTTAAAAATCCTTAAGCGGTTGCTTTGGAATTACCCGCCAATGGGGTATTAGTGGAATATGTGCGGTTTAATCGTTTTGATTTTACCGCCACCACAGGTCAAAACCCTTAATCTGCCGAATATTGGGCATTTATTTGACCTGCTAAAATCCCATCGCCCCAGCTACCGCATCCAAAGTCGGAGCAATGCCATTTTTAAACTGATTGTTGCTGTGATTAATCGCCGTATCCGGGTCTTTCAAACCGTTACCCGTCAACACGCAAACTACCGTCGCCCCCGTCGGAACTTGGTCTTTTACCTTCAGCAAACCGGCCACAGAAGCTGCACTCGCAGGTTCGCAAAAAATCCCTTCCTGGGATGCTAACAAACGATAAGCATCTAGAATTTCCTCGTCGGTGACAGCACTAAAACTGCCGCGACTGGCTTCCGAAGCTGCGATCGCCTGTTTCCAGCTAGCCGGGTTCCCAATCCGAATCGCCGTAGCCAGAGTTTCCGGGTGCGACACCGGATGTCCCGTCACCAAAGGTGCAGCCCCCGCCGCTTGAAATCCCATCATCCGTGGTAGGCGAGAACATTTTTTAGCTTGATGGTATTGACAAAAACCCATCCAGTATGCTGTGATATTTCCGGCATTTCCGACGGGAATGCACAGCCAGTCGGGGGCATCGCCCAAAGCGTCCACGACTTCAAAAGCGCCGGTTTTTTGGCCTTCCAATCGGTAAGGATTCACCGAATTTACCAAAGTCACGGGGTAGTTGACGGCCATTTCGCGGACAATTTCTAAAGCCCGATCGAAATTGCCTTGAATCGAAATCACTTCCGCACCGTACAGCAAAGCTTGGGCTAACTTGCCCAAAGCCACGTAACCTTCGGGAATCAACACAAAGGCGCGCATTCCCCCACGTCGGGCGTAGGCGGCCGCTGCTGCCGAAGTATTGCCCGTACTGGCGCAAATTACCGCCTTGGCACCTGCTTCCTTGGCCTTGGAAATCGCCATTGTCATCCCCCGGTCTTTGAAACTACCAGTGGGGTTGAGGCCGTCGTATTTGACTAGGACTCGCACGTCTCTACCGATGAGAGCTGCGATCGCAGGTGCTGGAATTAAGGGAGTATTGCCTTCTTGGAGTGTCACTACCGGCGTGGCTTCACTCACCGGCAGGTAGGGGCGATAAGCTTCGATCAAGCCCGGCCAGCCGTAGTGTTTCGGCAAGACTGCGCGGGCAGCAGGGTTATGAGTAGAGTCAGTTACAGGTAGAATCAGGGTCACGATGTCAATGGTTTTAGGCAATGGCCGAGGAATTTACACCAATTTTAGCTCGATCGGTTAATTTGATGTTTAATATGATCGGTTCAGGTTAAAGTTACTTAATGGTGTGAATGTGTAGATATGTCTACCCAATTACTAATGTCAAATAATTCCTCCACTCTTTCTCGGCCTCAAATCACGGCTAGCAATCCCGAAATGGCTAGTTCTTCTACCCTACCGACCGGTTTGACCCGCAAAGTAGAGTCTGTTAAGTCTCCGTATCAAGCCGACCACCAAGTTAAATTTCTGCACCTGCAAGCAGAAATCGAATCCTTGCTGCTGCAAGTGCAAACCCTCAAACAGCGACGCTATGTTGCTTGCTCTCAAGTTGCGATCGGTCAAAATTCTGCCCGTAGCAACAACAATTAGCCGTGGCAACTCGTGCTAATTGTGCCGCCCCTGTGGTATAAAAAGTAAAGTTTTGTTAACCGCAGTGTTTTTTTAACCAAAAGCGCTAGCCAATTAATCTGCGGCTAGCGATAGCTAGCATTTGTTAAAACGCGCTTGTTAAAACGCGATCGCCTACCTCTAAACTAGCCTGCTGCTGACTTGCAGCAGGCGACATGGTACTGCGTTAATTTTGTGACCGGTTCTACTGGTACAGGGAAAATCTAGATCGATCCCCAACTTCTAGTTGGGGATTTCCAAACATTCCAAGAGAGTTTATGACAGCATCGATCGAAAAACCACTAAATTTGACATCCGCAAGTGATACTTCCAACTTGCGCCTCAAAGATATTCTCAAAACCCTGCCACGGGAAGTATTCGTCAAAAACCCCCGCAAAGCTTGGACAAAAGTCATCATCAACGTTTTGCTAGTTGCTGTCGGTTACTGGGGCCTAGCAGTATCCCCTTGGTTTCTACTACCAGTAATGTGGATTTTCACAGGTACTGCATTAACCGGTTTTTTTGTGATCGGGCACGACTGCGGACACCGGTCATTTTCTAACCGCCGCTGGGTAAACGATTTAGTCGGACATCTAGCATTTTTGCCATTAATTTACCCGTTTCACGCATGGCGTCACGGACATAATTATCACCACAAGCATACCAACAAAATTGGGGAAGACAATGCTTGGCAGCCCATGAGAGCAGAAGACTACGCTGCTGCTCCCAAGGCTTTACAAATAGCTTATAGTTTAATTTTTGGTCCGCTATGGTGGGTAGGCTCGATCGCCCATTGGGCAAAAGTGCACTTCATGTGGTGGCGCTTCAAAGGCCAACAGAAACAAGAACAAGTCCGCTTTTCTGTGTTAGTAGTTTTAATCGGTGCTGCGATCGGATTTCCGATTTTAATTGCTACAACCGGAATCTGGGGATTCGTCAAATTTTGGTTACTCCCGTGGATGGTTTACCATTTCTGGATGAGCACATTCACAATTGTTCACCACACTGCACCAGACATTTCATTCAAAGAACCTTCTGAATGGAACGAAGCCCAAGCGCAACTATCGGGAACAGTTCACTGCGATTATCCTCGCTGGGTAGAGTTCCTGTGCCACGACATTAACGTCCACGTTCCCCACCACTTGTCAACAGCTATTCCCTGGTACAACTTGCGCCTAGCCCACAGTAGCTTGAAAGAAAATTGGCAAAATCATCTCTATGAAACCAAATTTTCTTGGTCTTTGATGAAGCGAATTTCCGACAACTGTCACCTCTACGATCCCGCTGGCGGCTATCTGACATTGGAAGATTTTAAAGCTCAAGCTAAGTAGTCAGCAGTCATTAGTCAGCAGTCATTAGTTATTGGTCATTGGTTATTGGTTATTTGCTACGAATTACAAATGCCCAATGCCCAATGCCCAATGCCCAATGCCCAATGTCCGATTCGCAATGAAACATGAATTTCAATCCGAATAACTGCCGCAACGAAAGCGAAGTAGAAACCAAACTAATTGTCAGCTATCTACTGCCAAAACTGGGCTATACCCCCGACAATTGGCACCAAGAAATAGCCTTTGGGAATATCCGTCTAGACTTCCTATCCTTCGCCACCCAAGTTCTCCCCATAGTCATCGATGCCGACTCGCCAATGAGCGTCGTAATTGAGGCGAAACATCCGAAGGAAAAATTAGACCGCCACATCAGGAGACTGAAACGTTACTTAACAAGTTTAAACATTCGCTACGGATTGATCACCAATGCGAAAGAAATTAGAATATATGAAATAGTAGCCTCCGAGATTCAGCTAGTATTCAATTGCTCTGGCCAAGAACTTGAAACCAGAATCGATGAAATTATTGCTTTAATTGGCAGAGATAGTTTAAGAATCATCAAAAGTCCAGAAAATCTCGAACTAAAAGATAGTCAACTAAATATAGTGCCATTCGCTCCCGAAATTGTACCCGAAATAAAATTAGATATAGTTGAACCCACAACCAGTCAAAATACTATGAAAATAATTGCTGTTTACCACAATAAAGGCGGAGTCGGCAAAACTACAACCGTAGTCAATTTAGCCGCAGCCCTCAGCAAGCAATGTAAAAGAGTCTTGGTGATAGACTTAGACAGTCAAGCTAATACAACCTTTGCCACAGGATTAGTCAAATTTGATGACGAAGAAGATGATGATTTGAAACAAAAAAATATTCTGCACATCTTACAATCAGAGGATTTTTACTCAATATCAGAAGTAGCTAGAAAGTCTAATTTTTGCACTCCAGCAATAGATGTAATTCCTTCTCACATTGATTTAATGCAATATGAAACAGAACTAAACTCACTGGATTACAGTAGAATGATTCTGATACAGAAACTAGCAGAAGTACAAGATAAATACGATATTGTATTGATTGATACGCCACCCTCTTTAAATTTTTATGCCAGAGTTGCCCTGATTGCAGCCGATTATTTAATTATTCCTTCTGACTTAAAGCCTTTTGCGAATCAAGGATTAATTAATGTCAAAGATTTTATCAAAAAAGTTAATGGATTTAAGAAACAAATCGGCAAAAATCCTCTACAGGTTTTAGGTGTACTTCCTTGTAAAATCTCAACTAACGCTAAATTTATACAGCACAGTTTGCCTAGGCGGAGGGATGCAATTCCCAAACGTTACGGTATGGAAATTATGGAAAGCGTAATTTATGAAAGAGATGATTTGGCTAAGTGTGCAGAACAAACTCAAATATTCGGAGATATCGAAATTGCCGACCCCATTTCGGTGTTAGACTTTAAGCCAGATTCAATCGCATCTCAAGAGTTTGAAGTCTTAGCAATGGAAGTTTTGGAAAAGATAGGTGAGACATAATGCAAAAATTATCCCCGTCGTTGGTTGCAGTAAAAAAGATTACATCTAAAGTTCCTCGTGACAATTTTGCCGATCGCGATTTAGAAAAAGTCGCCCAACTAATTTTAGAATTAGGAGGATTGATCAACCCCATAATTCTCCGGCGCAACGGGATGGACGCCTACGAGATAGTAGACGGAGACTTTGAATACTATGCGGCGGCGAAAGCCAGGGAAATCAACCCTATGAAAGGCGAGACAATCGGAGCATTTATTCTGGAACCAGAAAATGAAGAACTTCTGCTAGAGCAAGTTCAAGCGCTGAGAAAATGTACAACAACTGAGAATTTAGTTGAGATCCCCGAAACCGGGTTTTTGTACGAAAATACTTCATCGCAGCCCCCAGATTCAATTAAAAACCCGGTTTCTTTGGTCGAAGTCCCTAATTCCGGTGAAAATGAAACTCCTCAATCATCATCCAGTTTAGAACAGCGACTAACCAATCTTGAAGCTCAGTTTGAAAACCAAATTAATGAATTAAAAGCCGAGTTTTCCCGTGAAAAACAGGTGTTAGCCCAGAGTATACAAGAATTAGAAACCAGACTTTTACAACAAGTACCTCTGTTAGTGGAAGCTGAGTTAACAAACAGAATTAATGAGTTGAAATCAGAGTCGCCACCCGAAAAACAAGCGGTGGTAGAGAGGATACGAGAAGTTGAAAACGTAGCTTCCGAATCAATGTCGCTGTTGGAAGCACTCAATACTTTAGATAAATCTGGATTGTTGGCGAATTTTAAAGATGCTGGCTTGAAGTCTCAGATAATCGACAGAATAATCAAAGAACGAGAGGTTCAGCCGTTTGTGTCATTTACAAGTGCGGTGAAACGTATTGAAGGGTTAACCGACAAAGCAATGATTAAAATAATTGATAAGTGGCACAAATACTCATAACTCGCAATTCCTGTAGCGTGTTTTCTTGCCTTTCCAATTAGGTTCAGATCCCCCTAAATCCCCCTTAATAAGGGGGACTTTGAATGCTCTTGTTCCCCCCTTGTTAAGGGGGGCTAGGGGGGATCTCCGGGTCAATAAAACACGCTCTGTGCCCACTGGGAACGTTAGCCCAGTCAGGCTCCACACGAAAAAAAGTAAAGATGAGTTAAGCAATGTATCATTGGTGTCCCCCAGGCAGTTAAACTCATCACAGTCGCTTGTTTTAGGAATTGCAGTAACTTTTGTCGTTAGCGAAGCCCTCGAAGAGGATCGCCAGGGATGTCGCCCCACGTAAGCCGCGTAGATATACATAAATACCTAAAACACCTGATTTTAATGACAAAAGAGGACTTGTAACAAGATGGAGCGATCGCAAGATCAAAACCGAATAATTGAATATTTGCGGATTAAGCCAATTAGTCACAGTCAAATTTACACTTCCCAAATTGCGATACCAGAGACTCAGCGGGGCGAAATAATACGCGATCGCCGTGAAGCTCTCAGAAGAAGTCTAATTGAGCAAGGGAGCAACTTGATCCCTTTAATTGTACGCCCCACAGAAGCTTACAGCAACGAAGAAGAATACGAAGTTGTCTGCGGCGCTGATTGGTGCATGGTTGCTAAAGAAATTGGCCTCGCACAAATGTGGGCTTGGGTTTTTGAAATGACCGATGAGGAAGTAGCTGCTGCTCAAACAGAAATGGAACTTTTAGCTCCACAGCCAACTCAAAAAACAGCCCAAATTGAGAGTCTAATGCAACAATTTGAGCTATCATTTCAAAAAAAAGTAGAGAGTCTAACAAAACAAATAGAACAATCAATAAAAAAAAATGAAGACCTACTCAAAAAACAAGTAAAAGCTCTAACTGAGCAGAAGTTAGAGGGTGACAAAATAGAACAGATTAGGATTGTAATCGAAGAAATTGAACAAGCATTTAACAAAAAGGTAGATAAATTGGCTAAAAAAATTGAGCAATCGGGCAGCAATATTCCTCCCACATCTTCTGCTATGGATGAGATGAATCTTGAAGGTGCGTTAACACTGTTGGATGAATTCGAGAAATTGCTGTCAATTAAATTAGAGTTCACCGTCGAAACAATTAATCAGTTTGTGTCGGAGGCAATTACAGACCTAGAATCCGACCTAAAAAATCAAATTGCAAGGCTCCGTCGCCAACTTGGAGCCACCGCCCACAACTCTGGAATACAACCAGAGACTAAGCCCAAAACTAAGTCGAAGACACAGCCAAAAAAACCGTTTTTGCCACAATTACCGCCGTTGCAATCGCCGCCAGAAGACTACGACAGTCTCTCCCTCAGACGCTTGAAGGCGATCGGCAAAGAGCGGAAATTGCACGGTTATGCACGGATGAAACGACCAGAAATTCTGGCTGCTCTCAAACAGATTGACGGTAAATAAAATCGAAGGAATACCAACATACCCTAATTATTAAATAATTCGGGTATTTAACACAGATATTAAAACATTGCTAAAATAGACTCACAACCTCTTGGTGCCGAGTATATCGATGCTTCACACCCACAGGAAAATACTCCGAATCCCCCGTTACAGTTAGCGTCACAATGGGTAATATCGTTTCCGGCTGCATCGGAATGATTTAACCACAGAGAACGCAGAGAACACAGAGGGAGATAAGAGAGATGAATAATTCCGATGTTACCGGATTTGATATGATTTAACCACGAAGGCGCGAAGGACGCGAAGGAAGAGAAGAGAGAGATTAATCATTCCGATGTCAACGGATTTGATATAACTGATATTCTGGCGGTACATAGTTAGCAAATTCGCTGTTTAGCCGCCGCTAAATCATTATTTTTGGGGTGATTAATTTAAGTCTTGATTATTGCCTATCGGCAGTTCTATAATAAATTCTGTACTGTGATTTTCTCGTGAAATACATTTGAGTTTACCTCCATGCTTTTGGACTACTATTTGATGACAAATATACAATCCTAAACCAGTGCCTTCTCCCACAGGCTTAGTCGTAAAAAAAGGGTCAAAGATTTGATTTTGAAATGCTTTTATAATCCCCATTCCATTGTCCAAAATACTAACAGATACACATTTACTATCTAAAATATTTGTGCTAATTTTGATGCAAGGTAAAGTTTCCCCATCCTTCAAGTCTCTTTTCATCCGTTTGTCTGCCAAAGCATCGATCGCATTAACAAGTATATTCATAAACACTTGATTTAACTCCGAAACATAACATTCTATTTCTGGCAAATTACTATATTCTTTAATCACTTGAATGCTAAAATTTCCGGGATTAGATTGCAAGCGGTTATCCAAAATCATGAGGGTACTATCCAATCCCTCATGAATGTCTACTATCTTGACTTCCGACTCGTCCATCCGGGAGAAATTACGCAAAGATAAGACTATATTTTGAATTCTGTTTGTTCCTTTTTTCATAGAAGCTAAAACTTTTTGCAAATCTTGCATCGCAAACTCTAGATCCACTTCTTCTATGGCGTTTTGAATTTCTGGGGCTGGTTGAGGATAAAATTTTTGATACAATTTAACCAGCTCTAGTAACTCTTGAGTATATCGATTAGCGTGAGCTAAATTTCCACTGATAAAAGTAATCGGGTTATTGATTTCGTGAGCAACTCCCG
This sequence comes from Microcoleus sp., assembly GCF_041354475.1. Classification (NCBI taxonomy): domain Bacteria; kingdom Bacillati; phylum Cyanobacteriota; class Cyanophyceae; order Oscillatoriales; family Microcoleaceae; genus Microcoleus; species Microcoleus sp. Next base: position 31,659 of record NZ_JBGJZU010000009.1, on the reverse strand, counting down.
CCACTAATTGTCCCAAACTAGACATTTTTTCGTTGTGGATTAATTGAGCTTGTGCCTGCTGTAAGTCTAGTAAGGTTTTTTTCAGTTTTTGACTTTGAACTCGTAACCGATCCTCTACTTGCTGCCGTTGTGCGATCGCAGCATACAGCATTAAATTAGTCAGTACCACAACGCCGATAAAAGACTGCAATAACACCAGAGATTCATTCAGATCTGGACGTACAAAGGGTCCGCCACCTTTAACTGTTCCTAAAACAGCAATGGCCGAAACAATAAAAATTAATAATGTTGACCCTTTGATGCCAAAACGAAATACTGCCCATAGGATAAAAGGAATCATCATATACTCCACCGGATAGCCGCCACCAAAAGCAACTTTACCGACGGCACATACCAGCAGGATTAATAGAATAAATTCAGCCTGTTGTAACTGAAATGGCCGAGATTTAAAATGTTTAAATTTCCGGTGGTATTTTTGCTGGATTGGGGCATTGCCGAATTCAAACAATTCTTGAATAAGCTCTAAAAGTAGTGGACTCCAGATTAACAACAGAGGAGTAAAAATCAGAATCCCGCCTACATTAGACATCCACCATGTAAACCAGTTAGTTCCCCAACTTTCCAGAGGGACTATACCTCGCAAATAGAGAGTGGTAATCCCGACTGTGGCACTGACAATGGGCCCACACATTCCCCCCATAACTACAAATCTGAACACACTTTGGGGGCGATCGAACAGATGGCGACTTCCCACAAACTTATGTAGCAGGAAACTGCCTAAGATTGCCGAGCCGCTAGTTCCCACGGCGATGCTAGAAGCAATGGCGATGGAAATAGCTACAGAAGCTGGATTTGTTTTGTCCAAAAAAGCCCAAATATTGGCAAAAAATGAACCGATCCAAATTCCAGGCCAAACGCGATATCCTACTAGCAGGACCGCTGCTAAAGCGAATCCGTCAGGAGGCCAAACGGGAGTCACATTGTCCGGGGTGGATGCCAAAAATCGTCCCAATTCAGCGGTGCTGTAATATACAGCAGCTAAAACGGCAACTGCTGTCGAGTGCAGCAACCATTTTGGTAGGGATAAAAAATTCATTAACAACCCTCGAATTGAATCGGATTTTTTTCACTATACTGCAAGCCCATCACCAAGCTGTTGACAAAATTGCTTTCTGCCTTGAGCAATGCAGCCTTTGCTTCAGATTTCTGGCTTTCTTGAGTTTCTTGCCCTCGATCGCTACGCCTCTAATCGCTAATTCATTGGACGTTTGTGGAAAACGCATACATATACCCATCGTTGCGCACATCCTATCAAAATATCAGAACTGCTCAACTGACAACACCGACTTGCCCATAAAGCTCGTCTATCGACGAGTATGTCTTGATTAATTTGACACTCGCCCGTCAAGCGAAGGACGGGGATTCTTCGTTCACAGACCCAACTTGCTCAGACTGGATGACTCCAATCAAAGTAGAGGTCGAATCTCCCGAAGCGTTGGGGTCTTTGACCCAAGTTCCCACATGCCCTGTGGTACTCAAGGCTAAGCTCAGAATGTTAAGTGCCGCATTCCAGTCTCGGTCTAGAACCAGCCCACATCGACAAACGTGAGTTCTCGTTGATAGAGACTTTTTCACCACCGTGTGACAGCATGAGCATTCTTGGGACGTGTAGGCTGGGTTAACTGCAACAGTTATCTTACCTAACTTCTTTCCAAAATACTCTAACCACTTCCTGAACTGATACCAACCTGCATCATTGATAGATTTGGCGAGACAATGATTCTTTACCAAGTTTTTAATCCTCAAATTTTCATAGGCGACCAAATCGTTAGATTGGATTACGCAACGCGCCACTCTCTTAGCGTGTTCTTCACGTTGCCTACTTATTTTGAGGTGTACTCGCCCTAGTCTATTAATGGCTTTCTGGCGATTGGCAGAGCCTTTCTTTTTACGAGAAACACGGCGTTGTCTAAACTTCAACCGCTTCTCGTTGGTTCGATAAAACTTGGGATTAGGTTCGGTTTGACCGTTGCTGTCGGTGTAGAACTCTTTAAGCCCTACATCCAAACCAACAGTTTTACCAGTTGGTTGAGCAGCTACTGCTTGGTGCTCATTCCTAATCAGAAACTGAACGTAGTAGCCATCAGCCCGACGTACTAACCTGACTCGTTTTATCTGGTCTAACTGGTAGAAATGTAAGTCCCACGTTCCTTTGAGTTTTAGTCTACCAATGCCTTTCTTGTCGATGAAGTTGATTGTACGTCTGTCCTCGGAAAGCTTCCAGCCTGAAGTCTTGTACTCAACTGAGCGACAATTCTTCTTGAACTGCGGATAACCTTTCTTTCCAGGAATTGCCTTTTTACAATTCTCGTAAAACCGAGCGATGGCAGAATAGGCACGCTCAACCGCAACTTGGCAGGCATGAGAGTTCAAGGCATTTACAAAGGGAAACTCTGCCCTCAGCTTAGTGTTATGGCGATATAGTTCCTTCTGTCCTACACCACGATTATCCATCCAGAATCGGATGCATTTGTTGCTGACAAATTGAGCGGTTCTAATCGCCTCGTCTATCGCCGAATATTGAGTTGTTTTTCCTTTCGCCTTGAATTCTAAGACAATCACTTGACGTGGAACAATTCTACGGCAACTATTGTAGCATAAATAAAGCCGTCAAGCGAAGGACGGGGCTTGAATCCCATTTTTTTGGTCAAAATCCGACGCAACAAGTTCCAATGACTAATCCTATCTATCCCGGCATTACTCTAGGCAACCACTACCGCATTGTCCGCGAATTGGGACATGGTGGCTTTGGGCGCACCTACCTCGCTGAAGATGCTCACCGATTTAACGAGCCCTGTGTTTTAAAAGAATTTGCGCCCCAAGTACAGGGGAGTTACGCTTTACAGAAATCCGAGGAACTCTTTGAGCGGGAAGCCGGAGTGCTCTACAAGCTCAAACACAACCAAATTCCCAACTTCCGCGAACTGTTTCGGGTGAATATTAGCGATCGAGGCTACCTATTTCTCGTCCAAGACTACGTACCAGGTCAAACCTACCGTTTTCTGCTAGATGCCCGCAAACGTCAGGGTTTGCGCTTCATAGAAGCCGAAGTCAACCAACTGCTAATCCAGCTTTTGCCCGTGCTGGAATATACTCACTCTTTGGGAGTCATTCACCGCGACATCTCCCCAGATAACCTGATTCTGCGACTGTCTGACGGGATGCCCGTACTCATCGACTTCGGCGGAGTCAAACAAGTCGCGGCCACCGCAGAGTCTCTGTTTGCTGAGACTAACAGCACTCCCGCCCCCGCCACTCGCATCGGTAAACTCGGCTACGCCCCCGCCGAACAGATGCAGATGGGCATTGTGTATCCCCACAGCGATTTGTACGCTTTGGCAGCAACGGTTTTGGTATTGCTGACAGGGAAAGAACCCCATCAGTTGCTAGACAGCCATACCCTGAATTGGCATTGGCGATCGGAATGTTCTGTGTCTCCCAATTTGGCTCTAGTGTTGGATAAAATGCTCGCTCACGGGCCTAGCGATCGCTATTCCTCGGCTCGCGAGGTAATGCAGGCTCTCTCTGGCAATCCGGCTTCCATGCCTCACTCACAACCGACACCAACATCAACCTTTCCGCCCACCCAAGCGCCGCCGGAGTTACAGCCCATACCTATCGTGCCCCCGAAACTGCCGGGAGTTCCGGTTTCCATGACTAATATTCGCAGTCAGGAAAAGTTGCCTGCTTGGAAAATGGTGTTACTGGTGGTAGCAGTTTTGTCAAGTATGGGAGGATTGGGCTGGTTTGCGGGTAATTATTTGCTAAATCTGCAATCTAAAGTGCAGAAAATTCCCGTAGCTACGGGCCCAAAGCAGCAGCAGGAAGATGCTTTGCGCGATCGCTTTCAAAAATTAGAAATTGACGATAGATTTTATAATGGTTACGTGAGTCTGGTGGACGAGACTTTCTATGCCAAATACTCGGAATTGGGAGGACGGCTGCTAAAAGAAGGTGAGGGCGATCGCACTTGGCGAGAAAGGTGGCAAAAAATCGGTGACGAATTACTTGACAAATTGGAAAACATCAGCAGTAACGCTAGAAAGAAGTTGGGCAGTTACGACACCAGCGATATCAATACCTGGAAAGTGGAAGTCAACAAGATCAATTTGAGTAGTCGGGCGCTTTATGATTTGGCTGATGCTAAGTTTTTCTATCTGTTTCCAGAACAACCGCGCGATCGTAATATAATTGGTTTGGCGATCGGACAAATTTGGCAAGCAATTACAGCAGATGCCCTCGCAGCCTTACAAGCAGGAGCAACTATCGAAAGCGTTGAATTTGAAAACCGAGCTTCCCAAAAAACCCTCAAAGGCAATCTCAAACCAGGAGAAGGGAAAGCTTACATAGCCAGACTAGCTCAAAATCAAACTCTGCGAGTAAATTTGCAAGCTCCCCCTAAATCTACTCTGCTGTCAATTTATACTCCGGGGCGGACAAACAAGTCACGAGCTTTGCTGGAAGATGCAGAGGGACTTAGTTGGTCAGGATTGTTGGATGATGCTGGTTATTATGAATTCGTGGTAGTTTCTAAATCGTCAGAGCCAATTTCCTATGATTTGAATATGGCGGCAGAATAAATAATCGCCCCTGGATTCATCCGGCGCGTAGCGTGCTGTATTTTTCCCATCTCAAATCTCAAATCTCAAATCGATTGACGTTGCACAAAACCCAGGCAATAATAGAGAATAGTAATCAAGTGAATTTTCAGGTTCAAAAAAGAATATGCTGAGATTTGCGATCGTAGCTTTAGTGACCTTAGAGTTAGTATTGCTGACAGCACTAGGTATGAATCCAGCCACTGCGACAGTCAGCAACCCCGAATTTTACGCTTGGAACTTTGCCTCTGTAGGCAGCAGCGAACTTGTTTGTAAAAAAATGGTAGTCGCCCCCCAAAACTTAGTTCTACCCTCATCGCCCATGCAGGCGGTTAATATCAGTTCAGCTATTGTGGACGAAAAATTTTGTGCGAATTCCACTAAACCTTTGAAATAAGACGGTTAATCGGTTTTTTGTCGCTAGCAACCGAGTGATGTTGTTGGCGGCAATTTTTAGGTAAATTCACTGAAAGGAAGCGTGAATATAGTCATATTCTGAAGGCTGAATAATTAAAATTCAAAACTACACTTGAGAAAGCAAAAAATCCCGTGAAACTAAATCATCTGAAAGTTTTCCTTCTGAGGGTAAATATATGGCTACAGGAATATCAATAGAAGTCAAATACTTACACATCAAAGGACCAACATCTCGCCACTCTAAACCACCAAGTCCGCATCCAAGTGCCGGCATTGCTAACGACTTTATCCCTTCACTTTTGTAGTTTTCACAAAGCCACTGCAAGCCATTCTCAATGTCAATAAGAGTTGAATTATTTTTCCAGTGATTCTTGGTGGGAAACAATAAAAACCATGTTTGAGAGTTATCATTTAAATTTTCTGAAGGCAATAATGTAGGCTCAGCTAATTGTTCTATAACCGATGACTCACGTTTGTATAAGTAAGGTTTTCCTATCTGCAAACTCTTATTTCTGCACACTTTTTCATACCTGACATATACATCAGGAAAACGATCTTTTGCTGTTGATGCCAATCCTTTGCCCATGACACCTACACAATTAACGCTAACAGTAAGAGTTTGCATTTTTGAAAAAAACATATCTCCGCGAATCAGAGAAACAGTTGAAGTAAGTCTAGCACTCCAGACTGGTTGAAAAAATCTTTCTGGTTCAACAGTAATAGGTATCTCCGAAAAAATAGGCTTGTCACAAGCAAGCAGCTTTTTTCCTAAATCTTCTCTGGCGCGATCGCAAGCAACATAAATCATTTGAATATAACTTGGCACAATCGGTTCAGGAACCAAGCATTCAGCCATCATTTTTCTTTTTGACCCATCTTCATTATTCCACCATGTTTTATTGATTTCCTTCCTGATTTGAGGTAAAAGTTTTTCACTTTCCTCAATGGGAATGATTTGCGAATCCTGACTAGCAGCATTACCTGTAGTAATAAAAATGTTTTTTTTATCTAATATTTTCTTTTTTATGCAGATAATTGCCACTTGATGAACGGCTGTTTTATTGATAACTGAGTAAAGCATTGCATTGCGCGGCTGAAAGTAAAGATTAGCGAAACTCCACAAGGATTTATTATCGCTAACTATTCTTCTAGAACGAATATCAACTATTTGACTGTTGTATATAGGCGTGTTATTCAATCCCTCTATCTCGATAATTTCGTGAGATAAAATACCCTTTTCTAAAATAGAAATAATGTTGTCAAAATGAACAATATAGTACAATCCTTGAATGCCGATTTTTTGAACCATTTTTTACCTAAATATCCAATATTTTATGAGTAAATAGATTGATAAAATTATACCGACATCAAAATTTAGCTGACTTGCACTAATCAAACTAGGTTTACTGGCATTCTATCATAACCACACAAACATTGCTTCAAAGGCCGATCGCCATTGGTGTCAACTTAAGACTGAAAGCCTTGATAAATCTCGTTTTTAGCTGAGTCTAGATCCCCCTAAATCCCCACCCTGCCCTAGCCCCCCCACCCCCCCCTGCCCCCCCCAAGGGGGGATGGGGGAAGGGGGACGAAAGAGAACACTCTTGTCCCCCCCTTCTTAAGGGGGGCTAGGGGGGATCTAGGCTTAATAGTCAAACAGCATTCTCTGACTGGGTTTGACGTTAAGTTGACACCAAAGGCCGATCGCACTTCCCTACATCCTCCAAGACTCAAAAACAAAAAGTCCGCCTGCGCGGACTTCGTTTGTCTAGAACCACACATCAGTCTAGCCGACTAATCACTCCAAATTCAAAACACAATCAGGAAAACGAGTATTCACACAAACCACCGGGCCCACATTCGTCCCCCGTAAATTGGCACGTTCCAAATCAGCCTGACGAAAATCCCTCACCGCATCTATATTTGTACCACTCAATTGAACTTTAGTCAGCCTAGTATTAGACAAAATAGCATTCTGCAAATTCGTATCGCGCACATCCGCAAAAGACAAATCAGCCCCACTTAAATTCGCTCGACTGAAATTAACTCTAAACAAAAGCGATCGCCTCAAATCAGTATTCGACAAATTAGCTTGCAACAAATAAGATTCCGCCAAATTAGCCCCAAAAAGTTTAGCACCACGCAAATCAGCCATCGTCATATTTGCCCTACCCAAAAAAGCATTAGACAAATTCGCACTGCGCAGATTAGCACTATCCAAATCCGCACCATACAAATCAGCATTAACTAAATTAGCACCAGCCAAATTAGCATCAGTTAAATCCGCTTGTACCAAATTAGCTTCATAAAGATTTGCGCCGCTTAAATCTGCTCCTTTCAACTTAGCCCTGTACAAGCTAGCCTTGAACAAATCAGCATTTCTCAAATCACAACCCTCACACTCCTTAGTTTCCAACAATTGCCTCACATGATCGGCATTTTGAGCTAGAACAGGAGCGGAATACCAAAATAAAGCTAAACTTGCCGTTACAGTTGCTAAAACTTTAAATTTCACAAACAAACCTCACAGCCACTTCAAATAAATTATACTAACAAACTCTAGACTTTAAACCCATTGCCCCTCTCTTTTCTCCCTCCTCTGCGTTCTCTGCGCCCTCTGCGGTAAATCCCCAAAAAACCTATTCGCAGCAAGGCGGGCCAAGCCCGCCCTACCTAACTGGGATTAAGCCTCATCTAAAGCAGCAACACCAGGCAATTCCTTACCTTCAAGCAACTCCAAACTAGCACCGCCACCAGTAGAAATGTGGCTCATTTCTGAACCCAAATTCAACTGTTCCACAGCAGCCACCGAGTCACCACCACCAATAATAGTGGTAGTACCAGTCTTAGTCAGTCCAGCCAAAGAATGAGCGATACCTTCAGTACCCGCAGCAAACTTCTCCATCTCAAACACGCCCATGGGTCCGTTCCAGATGACAGTTTTGCAATCAGCCAAAGCATCTTGGAAAGTTTTCACCGAATCCGGGCCGATATCCAAACCCATCCAACCATCAGGAATGCTCTCAACAGAGACAGTTTGAGTATTAGCATCACCAGCAAACTTATCAGCAACTACCACATCAGTAGGTAACAGAAAAGCAACTCCCCGTTCCTTCGCCTTAGCTTCCAAAGACTTAGCCAATTCCAGCTTGTCATCTTCCACCAAAGACTTACCAACGCTCAAGCCACGAGCCTTGTAGAATGTGAAAACCATGCCACCGCCCAAGAGCAATTTGTCGCACTTCTCCAGCAGTTTTTCAATGACTCCAATCTTGCTCGAAACCTTAGAACCGCCGATAATGGCAGCTAAAGGACGTTGAGGATTGTCGATCGCACTACCAAGATACTGCAACTCCTTCTCCATCAAAAAGCCAGCCACAGAAGGACTCAGATACTTAGTAACACCCTCAGTAGAAGCATGAGCTCGGTGAGCAGTGCCAAAAGCATCATTGACATACAAATCAGCCACAGAAGCTAACTTCTTAGCAAATTCCGGGTCATTTGCCTCCTCTTCTGGGTAAAAGCGGACATTTTCCAGCAAAATCACATCGCCATCTTGCATCGCCGCGACGGTAGCAGCGACTTCATCACCGATGCAGTCGTCAGTTTTTTTGACTTCTTTACCCAACAATTCCGACAGTCGCTTAGCAACAGGAGTCAAGCGCAACTTCTCAGTCACGCCCTTGGGACGGCCGAAGTGGCTGCACAAAATTACCTTAGCGCCCTTGGATGCTAAATCTTGAATTGTCGGCAGAGCAGCCCGGATGCGAGTATCATCGGTGATACTGCCGTTGTCGAGTGGCACGTTAAAGTCCGCCCGCACGAGTACCCGTTTTCCCGATAAGTCCGATGCCGATAAATTTGCTAGAGTTTTTTTTGTCACAGGATTAACCTCCTAAATATGTGTCTTTTTGTTGAATTCCGTTGTAATGGTGGCACTGGTCACTGGTACTTGGGCCTCGGACGCATTCAACCGCGCCCGTACAAAAAACGGAAGATGGAACAAACGGCACTGATTGGCTTAACCTAAACATTTTATCGGACTCCGTGTCCCGGAGATGTGCAGTATGTTCAAGACTGTCTTATTTCCAGTAGATCAAAGCCGAGAAGCCCGCGAAGCCGCCGAAAAGGTTGTCAATATTGTGAAAACCTATGGTGCTCGTTTAGTGATTCTGTCGGTAGTCGAACCCCCAGCCGAGAGTGGCGAATCCCCGCCGCGAGAAACAATGGCTTCACCCGAAGCCGTCGCCAAACTGCTGTCTGATGCTCAGGCGATGTTCTCCCAGCAGGGAATTCAAGCTGAAATCATTGAACGGGAAGGCAAGCCTGCTTTCACGATTTGTGATGTGGCTGACGAAATTGGGGCTGATTTGATTGTGATGGGCTGTCGAGGGATGGGTTTAACTGATGATGGGGCGTCTGACAGCGTTACCAGTCGGGTGATAAACTTATCTCCTTGTGCAGTTTTGATTGTGCCTTAGTCATTGGTCAGTAGTCATTGGTCAGTAGTCATTGGTCAGTAGTCATTGGTCAGGAGTCATTAGTTATTAGTTATTAGGTGAATGATAACTGACTACTGCCAACAGCCCACTGACCAATAACCCATGACCAATGACTAACAATTAATAACCAATAACTAATAACTAATAACTAATAACTCATGAAAATTCACTGGTATCCCGGTCACATTGCCAAAGCGGAACGGGCATTAAAAGAACAACTAAAGCGAGTAGATGTGGTACTAGAAGTCCGAGATGCCCGCATTCCTTTGGCTACTCACCATCCCCAAATGCTGAATTGGGTGGGCAGTAAAGCACGCATCTTAGTTATTAATCGGATGGATATGATTTCGCCTCGGTTGCGGGAGGAATGGGAAAGCTGGTTTGAAGCAAGGGGGGAATCGGTTTATTTTACTAATGCCGAACATGGACACGGCATAAATGCTTTGGCGGATGCTGTACAGAATGCTGGGGTGCAACTGAATCAAAGAAGATTCGATCGCGGGATGCTTCCTCGTCCTGTCCGAGCGGTGGTGATTGGCTTTCCCAATGTGGGAAAATCTGCTTTAATTAACAGGCTGTTGGGACGCAAAGTGGTAGATAGTGCGCGCAGGGCTGGAGTAACTCGATCGCTCCGATGGGTTCGCATTTCTGACCAAATTGAGTTGTTAGATACCCCCGGAGTGATTCCCACCCGTATTAACAATCAAGACAATGCCCTAAAGTTAGCTATTTGTGAAGATATTGGCGAAGCAGCTTACGACAATCAGGTAGTAGCAGCGGCGATGGTGGATTTGCTCCTGGGGCTGGAAGCTACTGATGATACTTTGATCTCAGTATCTGGTTTCAAATCTAGATATAAATTAGATGCTTTATCTAGTAATGGTGAAAATTATTTACACGAGGTAGCGAAAGAAAGACATCAAGGAGACGTGGAACGAATGGCACGGCAAATGTTGAATGATTTTAGAACTGGTGTTTTGGGTCAGCTTCCTTTGGAGTTACCGCCGATTTGATCTAGCAGTTTAAAATCCACAATCCACACTTGACTTGAGGCTGATGATTTTCACTTCATCTCCTATGTGTAGTATTTTTCCTGATAAGCGATCGGGTACTCGCGTGTTAATGTTAAGTTGCGACAAGTGATTTAAAGGCAATCGTCTTGCGGAATCAGCTATGGTTTTATTCCGCTTGGCTGTGAATACCTTTTCAAAATTGGGATAAACTTCTTCCCTAAAATAATGGCGCTGCGATAGGATAGAGCGTTGGCTGGGATTAAGAGCTTCAAATGTGGTTGTTCCTATTTGCAAGCGCACAATTTCTTCATTTTCTGCAAACAGTTGGTCTTCCCAAAACGGCGGCACGTCTCCAATTTCAATATTAGCTCGTAAGTGCTGTCGCATTTCATTGACACAAACTCTGGGAAACCAAGATGCAATTTCTGCAATTGTTTCGGTACTGATGATGGTTGGTCCGGGTGCTGCGGGATTTTCGGGAAAGCCGGTTAGCAAGTTCTCAACTAACTTGACACGGAAACCGAAGTAGTTAGTCAACCAAGATTGTATTCTGGCCCGTTCTCGATCGATGTGAAAAAATATTTCTTGTTCAGTGCCTTGAATTTTCAGACCGACGATGTTATTGCTGATATTAAAGGATAAACGCAGAAAATAAGCTCCGTTGTGGCGATCGCCGTTGACAAATTCCCCTTGCTCGTCATAGATAGCAAAGGAGCGATCGCCTTTTAGAGCCCCGCTAGGAAGAAGAGTTGCTTGACTGACAGCTATGCCGTCTAGGGATTTGATTGGATAGATATGAATACTGGCAACGTAAGCCATTTCGATTTATTGAGCAAAATTATTGTGAATCTCTAATTATAGCTTTTATTTGGTATTAACGTGGTAATAATTTATAATTATTCATCATTTTTTTAAATTAGTCAGAGATGGCTTGTAAAGAAACAATAAAAAAATTAGTCAAAATTTATTGTACATATTATGCTCAGAATGTTTAACGCTGAAAGAGAGTTATAAATAATGATGGAACCAAAAAAAACAGGCGGGATGTCGAGGCGGAATGCCATCTTGATGGCTGGTGCAGGGGCGCTGGTGGCAGCCATTGCACCAGGAGTCTTAAAAGTGGAAGCGGCGAATGCTAACACAGAGGCCAGCCCAGACATCACTTCTGATGCCGCACTCCAGAAATTGATGGATGGGAATCGGCGCTACATTCAACAAAAACGGACATTTCCCGACCAAGGCCGATCGCGCATTGTAGAAGTAGCAAAGGGTCAACGTCCGTTTGCGATCGTTCTTTGCTGTTCCGATTCGCGGGTGGTTCCTGAAATTCTTTTCGACCAAGGATTGGGGGATTTATTTGATATCCGAGTAGCTGGAAATGTCCTAGACGATGCTATTATCGGTACCATGGAATATGGTGTCGCAGAATTGGGTACTCCCTTGATAATCATCCTGGGTCACGAACGCTGCGGTGCTGTCAAAGCAGCTTTAGACGGCAAACCAGTTCCTGGTAAAATTGGCAGTTTGGTGGCGGCGATTAAACCGGCGGTTGATTCGATCAAAGGTCAACCGGGGGATGCCTGGGATAACGCAGTCAAAGCTAATGTGAAAATGAACGTAAGTAAGTTAAAACAATCATCACCAATTATAGCTGACGCAGTTAAAGCAGGCAAACTTAAAGTTGTCGGGGGACGCTATGATTTGGATACTGGTACGGTAGAGATGGTTGGTTGATTTTCTTGATTGTATCTGACTTTTGACTATTTTTATGAACAGGCAAGATGTCTGTTCCACGAATAGGGAATTTGATGGTGGGGTAGGCCGGAGAACCCGCCCGTAAAAGCCTTCAACTCAGTTAGATTAACCCCATCTCTTGCAGTCCCCGGCGCAGGCGTTCTGCTTCAAAAGGACGGCGCTGTTCGTGAAGGGCGATCGCCCTTTTGAATTCTGCTAAACTCTCAGGCATTTTACCAATTTTCAGCAGCGCTACTGCCAAATTTTGATGGGCTTCCGCGTGTTCTGGTTCGATTTTAATCGCTTGTCGATAATAGGCGATCGCATCTGTCAAATTCCCAGCGGCTTTCAGCGTTAGTCCTAAATTATAGTGACCAGTGGCAAAAGTGGGGTCAATTTTCAAAGCAGCTTTGTAAGCCATTTGGGCACTGGTCAAATCTCCCTCATCTTTGAGCAAATTTCCCAAATTATTGTAAGCACCCAACTTGATTGGTGGGAATACTTTGGTATTAATTGCTGCTTGATAGTGTTCCTTCGCTTTCACAAATTGCTGTTGGTGGCGGTAAGCAATTCCCAAATGATAGTTAAGTTCGTAAACAATAGAATCATCAATGGGAACAACCGTCAAGCCCTTAGTTAATAAATCAATTCCCCGCTGAATTTGTCCGCTTTCTACATATAAAGCGCCTAATTTACTACAAGCATAGGCATCGTTTGGATAATAGGTGATATATCTTTCCATTGCCACTTGAGCTTTTTGGAATTTGTTTTTAGTGGCGATCGCATCTTGTTGATAACCAGAGTGCAAAATCGCCACATCCGCCAGAGCACCTATTTTCCACTCCGGTTCCCTCTGCAAAATCTCAGCCACGCTGTCGTCTACCATGGCGTGATAAGGTCGAGAAAACCGGATATCGTGGCGATGGCGAAACAACCGCGACACCAGGGAATAGGGAGATTGAGAAGCACCGATTTCTTGACGGATCAGATTGATTACTAAAGTGCGATCGCTCTCAAGAGCCTGCTTCATTTGAGGTACAATCTCCGGTACCAGCACTTCATCGGCATCCAACACTAAAATCCAGTCACCCGTGGCGTACTTGAGACACTCATTGCGGGCGGCTGCGAAGTCATCGCCCCATTCAAAGTGATAGACTCGCGCCCCGAATTCTCGTGCAATTTCACAAGTGCGATCGCCCGAACCCGTATCCAGCACCACCATTTCGTCAACAACATCCTTAACGCTAGCCAAAGTCCGCAGTAGGGTTGCTTCTTCATTCTTTACAATCATGCACAAACTTAGATCCATCGGGCCCAATCTTTCCTATTTTTAAAGAATTATTGTAGTTTGATTGAGAAGTAAAAAATCAAAACCTCAAGCCAAAGTTGTCATTTTCCCTTCAGCATCCAGCCTATAGCAGTCCTTGCAGGAGTCGTAAAGTTTTTTACCCCACCCCAACCCTCCCCTTATTAAGGGGAGGGAGTAAGAAATTCACAAATGATTTAGGATTGCTATAGTTACTTTCTAGCTTTTACCTTTCTTCACTAAAAAGGTGGGGTTAACTCTTTTGACATACTCAACGACCTCAAAATTTTAACTATTCCTGATAAATCGTACCACTTGATGTTCTTCCCTACGGTAGAGACAACCAATCAATATCTGTTGTTATTCTAAGAACATAAGACAAGGCACAAAACAGTTTAGGATTCAGGAGAAAAAGAAATGGGCATTATTGCATGGATTGTTTTAGGACTCATTGCCGGCGCGATCGCTAAAGCTATTTATCCCGGACAACAAGGCGGCGGTTTCCTCGCTACAACAGGTTTAGGAATTTTGGGAGCGCTAGTGGGAGGTTATTTAGGTCAAGTCTTTCTGGGGACGAGCGGGGGAGCATCCTTCGGCGCATTAACACTACCTAGCGTTGCTTTTGCCGTCCTAGGTGCGATCGTTCTACTTTTCATCTGGGGTTTATTAACTCAACGTACCGTATAAAAAATCTTGTAAATTCCCAGTCAATAATTTTAACAATCCTCCAGGCAGAATACTGGAGGATTGTCAATTGAGTAAGAATTAATAGCAGTTGCCCTGGGGCTTGGGCGGTTGCTATATAACTCATCTCAATATCAATTAATCAATCCGAAAATTAAAAGGCAAGCGAACATAAACTCCCTGGGGATCGTTCATCGACTGCACCACGGCAAGTTCCTGCTGCATTTTATGCACTTCTGCCGTCAGCGGATCGAGTTTGACTGCGGCTTTGGTGGCGCGCACGCCGGACAGTTTCTCCAAAATGCGCTCCTCTAAACTGCGACGTTTTGGATATTCTTCCAATTGCCAATCATTCCCTAGTTTAGCTTGTTTGACGGCTTCTTTGACAGCATCTTCAAGACCCCCAATTCGATCGACTAAACCCAACTCCTTAGCGGCCGCACCAGACCAAACTCGGCCTTGAGCAATTTCCTGTACCTTTTCTTTGGGCAGTTTGCGAGAATCGGCGACTTTAGTAATAAATCGATCGTAAATGCGATCGACAACCCTCTGAATATTAGCCAGTTCTTGAGGATTTTTAGGGCGAGAAATCGTGTTAGTATCAGCAAAGCGGCCAGTTTTAACGACATCCCAAGTTACGCCGTTGTTGGTAGCTAATTTTTCGACGTTGGGTAACATTCCAAAAACGCCAATCGAACCAGTAATCGTATTGGATTCAGCAAAAATCTTGCTAGAACCCATAGAAATCCAATAGCCACCGGAAGCTGCTAAATTACCCATGGAAACGATCACGGGTTTTTTCTTAGCAGTGAGTACCACTTCCCTGCCGATGATTTCAGATGCCGTGACACTGCCTCCGGGACTGTTGACGCGCAAAACTACTGCTTTTACGTCGTTATCTTCTCGGATTTTACGCAATTCTTGAGCGATGCGATCGCCTCCTACTTGACTGACGCCCCCTTCGCCGTCTACAATTTCTCCTTCGGCATAAAGAATAGCCACTTGCTTGTTATTATCAGCGCGATTCGAGTTTTTATTTTCAGCAATTTTGGCGTAATTTTTCAGACTAATTTGTTTGAAAGATTTGTTTTCTCCATCGGTTCCGGTTAGTTTCTTAAGTTCGGTGACAATTTCGTCAAAGTATGCAACTTTATCAACTAACTTGCTTTTGAGAGCTTCCTCAGCCATCAACGTGCCACCATTATCTGCGATCGCCTGCAATTGCGGCACAGTCAATTTGCGATTTAGCCCCACAGTTGTCAGATATTCACCCCAAATATCTCCCAACAACTTTTGAGTTTGCTGGCGATTTTCGGGGCTCATCTTTTTCAGCAAAAATGGTTCGACTGCTGACTTATATTTGCCGACGCGAGTAACTTGCACTCCCACTCCATATTTTTCTAAAGCGCCGGCAAAAAACGTCGTCTGACTGCTAAAACCGTTGATTTCCACAGAACCAAAGGGATTGATAGCAATGGTATTGGCAACGGAACCAAGGTAATATTCTCGCTCGTTCCAATCCATTTCATAAGCAAAAATTGGTTTTTTAGCCTCTCGAAAACGCTGCAATGCCGATCGCACTTCTTTGAGATTAGCAAACCCACTGCCGCCGGAATCAGAATTACCTTCCAGATAAATACCAACTATTTTTGGATCTTTTTTCGCAGATGCGATCGCATCTAAAACAGTACGCAGCGTCACAGTATCTGAACCATCCTCAGAAAGCACTTCTTCAATGGCAGCCCCGGTACTGCGGCTGGGTTTGCTGTCAGTAATATTGAGAGAAAGATCTAATACTAATACAGACTTATCTTTAACTTGCGGCCCCGAATCTTTAGACGACGACGCAGCCATAGCAATTAGAATTACGAGTCCTCCCAATCCTATGCTACCGATCAACGCCAATCCTAGGAGGCTTCCCAGCAAACTTGCAAACGTATATTTTAGGAAATCTTTCATTTAATTAATTGGTAATTGGGCATGGGGAATTGGTAATTGGGCATAGGGAATTGGGCCTAGGGAATTGGTAGCAACCATTGGTGTCAACTTAAGCCTGAAAGCCTTGGTATCTCTCGTTCATAGCCAAGTCTAGATCCCCCTAAATCCCCACCCCCCCCAGCCCCCCCCCAAGGGGGGAAGGGGGACGAAAGATCGGACTCTTATCCCCCCCTTCTTAAGGGGGGCTAGGGGGGATCTAGATTTAATAGTCAAACAGCAGTCTGTGGCTACCTTTGACCTTAAGTTGACACCAATGGGTAGCAACTAACCACTAATATCAAATCCGGTAGCATCGGAATTATTAGTAGCCCAAATTAGGAGACGGCTTGGCCTTAGTCCCTACAATATTACTTTGGGTAGGGAGACGGCACTGCCTTGGACTCTATATCATAAGGAGTGCAACCGGATTTGATATAACTACAAACTACTAACTACTGTCAACTGTCAACTCCCAACTGCCAACTGACATCTTTTTATCTTAACCTTTCCAAAACTCCAGAATGTTTTAACTCATCAAGGTTAGCGCAGCCGGTACAGAACATCACTGTGGCAATCTCTGCAATTAAAACCTCAACCAAAAGCTCTAAGGCTGATTCCGATTCCGCTGCTGCTTGCAAAAACGCTCTCGCCAGCCCCGCCATATCTGCACCCAGGGCGATGGCCTTGGCTGCATCCAAACCATGCTGCAAGCCTCCAGAAGCAATCAAAGGAACATCAGGCGCTGCGGCGCGGGTACTGACAATGCACTCGGCTGTCGGTATTCCCCAGTCAGCAAAGGTTGTGCCCAATCGGCGTTGCTTACCATCACGGGCACGCTCTCCTTCTATTTTCGCCCAAGAAGTGCCTCCAGCTCCGGCAATGTCGATCGCACTCACCCCGGCTGCGAGCAATTTTGTTGCCATCTTTCCTGAAATGCCATTACCAACCTCTTTCGCAATTACAGGTACTGGCAATTTTTCGCACAATTTGGCAATCTGATCGAGGAGTCCTTTAAAGTTAGTATCACCTTCAGTTTGAACACACTCTTGCAGAGGATTGAGGTGCAAAATTAGAGCATCTGCTTCCAGAATATCCACAATTTTCTGACACTGTGCCAAACCGTAATTATAGTTTAATTGAACTGCGCCGATGTTAGCAAATAACAGAATATCAGGAGCGCGCCGGCGCACTGCAAAGGTATCGGCGAGTTGAGGATTTTCGACGGCGATGCGCTGGGAACCGACACCCATAGCAATTTTGTATTTTTGAGCGACATCTGCAAGGCGATAATTGATAGTCTGGGCTAATTCAGTGCCGCCAGTCATGGAGGAAATTAGCAGAGGTGCAGCTAATTTTTTTCCTAGAAATGTTGAGGTTAAATCGATTTCAGTGCGATCGAGTTCTGGCAAACAGCAGTGAGTAAAACGGTAGCGTTCAAATCCGCTAGTAGTTTCGCGGAATTGTACATCTTCTTCGATGCAGAGCCGGAGGTGGTCTGCTTTACGGGTTTCGATGGGCGAGGGCGGGGTTAGGGACAAGTTCACAGGGGAGTTCACAGGGGGAATTTTGGGGGTTAAACTATCATCTTAATTCTACTCTTTTATTGCGATCCAGGAACAGTCATTGACACGCCATTATCCGTCGGTTTAAACTTCAATAAAAAAGGCACAGCTTTTTGCGCCCAACCTTTGACTGTTGTGTAATTCCTAGCATCTTCTCCGAAACAAATTTCCAGCATATCCGTGTGAATTATCCCCGGATTTAAAGGGATCGCAGCCATCCCCCGTGGCAATTCTTGAGCTAAGGCTTTGGTCAGTCCTTCTATGGCCCATTTAGAAGCACAATAGGGAGCCACTTCCGGTGAAGTTGACCTGCCCCAACCAGAAGTGAAATTAACCACAATCCCGCTTTTTTGGGCAATCATGGCTGGAACAAAGTGGCGAATCACATTCGCAACACCTTTAATATTAACATCAATTACCTGGGAAAACTCTTCACTGCTGACATCCCACAGGGGAGCGAGATGATTGATGACACCTGCATTGTTAATCAGCAAATCGGGAGGGGAGTAATTTGTAAGTATTTCTGTTGCCCAGTTTTTCACTTGAGCATCCACTGCCACATCCAAACACTTAAAATTGTGAGGGGTGCTATATTTTTGTTGGAGTTTTTCCACTGCTTGGGGAGAACGGGCGCAGCCTAAAACAGTATGTCCTAGCTCAATAAACTTTTCAGTCATCGCCAAACCAAGGCCGCGACTTACTCCAGTAATTAAAATGATTTTTTTCATAAATTTGTGGAAATTGTTAAATTAAATAATACAATACATTGTGCATAATAGGTAATTGACAATTTTACAGACCGGAATAGATTATGAAAGTAAAAGCAGCCGTTGCTCGTAGCGCGGGGAAACCTTTAACCATTGAAATGGTCGATTTATCAGGTCCACAAGCCGGAGAAGTCCTGGTGGAAATTAAAGCCACGGGTCTGTGCCATACTGACGCTTATACTCTTTCTGGTGCCGATCCTGAAGGTTTGTTTCCGGCTATTTTGGGCCATGAGGGAGCTGGTATTGTCGCAGAAGTAGGAGCGGGAGTAACTAGCGTCAAAGTGGGCGATCGAGTAATTCCACTATATATTCCCGAATGTCGCAACTGCGAATATTGTTTGAACCCAAAAACTAATCTCTGTCAAGCAATTCGAGTGACTCAAGGACAAGGGGTGATGCCCAATGGCACCAGCAGGTTTTCCCTAGACGGGGAGAAAATTCATCATTACATGGGAACTTCCACCTTTGCCAATTATACAGTATTACCAGAAATTGCGGTAGCAAAAATTCGTGACGATGCTCCCTTTGACAAAGCTTGTTTAATTGGTTGCGGAGTAACAACAGGCATCGGCGCTGTCATCAACACCGCAAAAGTAGAACCAGGCTCTAATGTGGTAGTTTTCGGTTTAGGAGGGGTGGGTTTGAATATAATTCAAGCCGCTAGGATGGTAGGAGCTAATATGATTGTCGGCGTAGATCTCAATGGCGACAAACGAGCACTGGCTGAAAAATTCGGCATGACTCACTTTGTGAATCCCCGCGAAATCGAGGGAGATTTAGTTGCTTATTTAGTAGATTTAACCAAAGGGGGAGCTGACTACAGTTTTGAATGTATAGGTAATATCAATGTCATGCGTCAAGCCTTAGAATGCTGCCACAAAGGCTGGGGAGTGAGCGTCATTGTCGGCGTAGCAGGAGCTGGTCAAGAAATTAGTACCCGCCCATTTCAGTTAGTAACGGGCAGAGTGTGGAAAGGCACAGCTTTTGGCGGAGCCAAAGGCAGAACAGACGTGCCAAAAATAGTGGATTGGTACATGAACGGTAAAATTGATATTGATAGTTTAGTAACTAAGGTAATGCCAATCGAGCAAATCAATGAAGCCCTGGATTTAATGAAAAAAGGCGAAGTAATTCGTACAGTTTTAACATTTTAAAGGAAGTCAAGGAGGGCCGACACGCACCATCCACGGCCCCTACCAAGAATCAAACTTCTCAATTCTCTCTTCCTCTGCGCTCTCTGCGCCCTCTGTGGCAAAAAAGATCCATACTCAAATAAAATTAACATGATATCCCAATCGCTAAAACTTCACCAAGAACATAAAAGCTGCGGCGGAAAACTAGGCTATTATAGCCATCAATCCTCAGCCTGCAATAGCGAAATGAAATTCGCAGTTTACCAACCACCACAAGCCGAATATCAACCCGTACCAATTCTATATTTCCTCTCAGGATTAACCTGCACAGAAGAAAACTTTATGATAAAATCTGGAGCCCAACAATTTGCAGCAAAATATGGGTTAATGCTAGTAGTGCCGGATACTAGCCCGCGGTATACAGGTATTCCCGGCGAAGACGACAATTGGGATTTGGGAAGTGGTGCGGGTTTTTATATTGATGCCACAGCAGCACCTTGGAATTCTCACTATCGGATGTACAGTTATGTTGTCGATGAGTTACCTAAATTAATCGCTGAAAACTTTCCGGTACTAGCGGAAAAGCAGGGAATTTTCGGTCATTCTATGGGCGGACATGGGGCTTTAATTTGTGCGTTAAAAAATGGCGATCGCTATCTTTCAGTTTCTGCTTTTGCGCCTATTTGCGCGCCCATGCACACCCCTTTGGGACAAAAAATATTCAGCCACTACCTCGGTGACAATCGGGAGGATTGGCGGGCTTGGGATGCGAGTGAATTAGTGCTGAAAGCACCATATAACGGTTCAATTTTAATTGATTGTGGCACGGCAGATTCGTTTCTAGCTGAGGGGCAATTGTTGCCGGAAGTTTTTGCAGAAGCTTGTGCAAAAGCTGGACAGCAGTTAAATTTAAGAATGCAGGAAGGTTACGATCACAGCTATTATTTTGTGGCGAGTTTTATGGAGGATCATATTCAGCATCATGCTGCTGTTTTGTGCGGGTAGTTTGTAGCAGGAAGCAGCCGCCTGTTAACTGGTTTAACTGGTTCCTAGGCTCTGCCTGGGAACCGATGTCCAGAGGCTCTGCCTCGAATTAACTGGTTCCTAGGCTCTGCCTGGGAACCGATGTCCAGAGGCTCTGCCTCGAATGGCTGCCATCAAATTTGGAGGCAGAGCCTCCGGATCTACGTTACCAGGCCAGAGCCTGGTAACGAGTGAAGGCAGAGCCTCCGGATCTACGTTACCAGGCCAGAGCCTGGTAACGAGTGAAGGCAGAGCCTCCGGATCTACGTTACCAGGCCAGAGCCTGGTAACGAGTGAAGGCAGAGCCTCCGGATCTACGTTACCAGGCCAGAGCCTGGTAACGAGTGGAGGCAGAGCCTCCGGATCTGCGTTACCAGGCCAGAGCCTGGTAACGAGTGGAGGCAGAGCCTCCGGATCTGCGTTACCAGGCCAGAGCCTGGTAACGAGTGAAGGCAGAGCCTCCGGATCTGCGTTACCAGGCCAGAGCCTGGTAACGAGTGAAGGCAGAGCCTCCGGATCTGCGTTACCAGGCCAGAGCCTGGTAACGAGTGAAACGAGTGAATTATGGATTAATTTAGGGTAATCGGAAATACCCAGTCTTTGTACTTGCTATCGCGATTTTCGATGATTCCACTCAATTTTTCCAATATCTTTTCAGTGATTGGTCGCTCTTTTGGTAAATGATAGTTTTCGATGCGCTTAATTGGGGTAACTTTAGCTGCGGTGCCACACAGAAATATTTCATCAGCAATCAATAATTCTGATTTGTCAACTGGTCTTTCTATGACTTCAATTCCTAAGTCTCTGGCGATAGTTATTACGCTGTCTCTGGTGATTCCTTCGAGAATGTCTTGCTCGAAACCTGGTGTCACTAATTTACCGTTTCGGGCGACAAATATATTCATTCCTGAAGCTTCGCTGACTTTTCCCTGACTATTCATCATGATAGCTTCGTCAAACCCAGATTGTACTGCTTCTGTTTTGGCTAAGGCTGAGGTGATGTAAGCACCGCTAATTTTTCCTCTCAAGGGTAAACTGCGGTCTTCTTGGCGATACCATGAGCTAATTCTACAGTTTACTCCTTCCTTGGGCAAATAGTCGGAAAGTTCTAATCCGTAGACAAAAAAGTCTGTTTCTACGTTGTGGAGTCTGGGGGCAATTCCCAAACTTGATGTGTAGACAAATGGGCGGATATAAAAAGATTTGGTGGGCTGATTTTTTTTGACAAAATCAGTGATTATTGATTGTATTTTGTCGGCGGGCAAATCGCATTGCAGGAAGCTGGCACTTTGGCTTAATCTTTGACAGTGGCGGTCTAGTCTAAATAGTAAGATGCGATCGCCATTTTCGGGATCGGGAATTCCGCGCAAACCGCCCAAGACTCCGGTTCCGTAGTGCAGTGCGTGGGTGGCTATGGAGATTTTGGCGTCGGTAAATGGCAGGAATTGATTTTGAAAGTAGGCAATGGGGAGAAAACTATCCATGATTCAAGGTAGCGATGAGTTTTTCAGTCCGCGAGGAAAGGTGAATTTGGTTATATTACCATAAGTTATTATTTTGTTGTTTAAGGGAATTGTAAAACTTTAAAAAGTTATCTCCTTTTGGTTGATAATTGTTTTCGGAAAGATTTGGTTAAATTACAAATAAAGAGGTAGCTATGGGGCGTAAATGTTTTATCATTGAAATGGGGATGGGTATTGACCAGCACGGACAAGAACCGACGGTAGCGGCGGCTAGGGCGGTCCGAAATGCGATCGCCAATAATGCTTTACTCGGTGTCTGGGAAGTGGCGGGTTTGACCGATCCAAATCAAATGATTGTGGAGGTAAAGGTGGCGGTTCCTTACCCGGAACAAGTGCGAAGGGATGAGGTTTTGGCGGTATTGCCTTTTGGTGAAAAATCTCTGATTGTTGAGCAAGGTGGGATGGTGGTGGCTGGAAGGGCGATCGCCTCTCTGAATGATAAAAATGATGAAATGTTGATTGCAGTGGCTGCGGTGACTGTTTTTGTGGACACTCAGGACTGATTTGTGGTTATTTGAATCAATGGGCGATGTGCTAAGTGCGATCGCCAATCAATCTTTTAGCAAAATAATTACTTCTGTTAAAATGCTAGCTGGTGGAAAGCACAGGTTGGCGCGATCGACTGAACCCTGATATAGTAGAGAAACAGGTATGCCTGAGAGCGCTTTTTGCTCAAAACATTTCCAGGCTGGATATCAAGTATGCTTCATCGAATTCTTGCCAAAAGTCGCTATCTAATGTTAATCGCTGTGCTAGGTTCCTTCGCAGCCTCTGTCACTCTCTTGATCTACGGTGCCTTTGAAACTGCTAGCACGATAGTTTATGCTTTAACTTCAGGACCAGTATCGAGCGAGAACTCGAAAAAACTGGTTCTGTCTTTCATCGAAGTTGTAGATTTATTTCTCCTCGCCACAGTATTTTACATTACAGCACTCGGACTTTACGAGCTGTTTATTGACGAGCGCATCAAAGTACCAGACTGGCTGGAAATTCACACCATCGACGACCTGAAAAGCAAGCTCACCAGCGTGATTGTAGTGGTATTGAGTGTATTGTTTCTGTCTGAGGCGGTGAAGTGGAATGGGGTGACGAATATTCTGCCCTTTGGAGCTAGTATCGCTTTAGTAATCGCTTCCCTCACCTATTTTTTGAGTTCCCAGGTGAAGAAGCCGAAATCGGATCAATATTAGTCATTAATCCTAGGAGTAATGTAGAAAACTATGCTGAAAGAAGTTAGAATAAAAAATTACAAATCGATTGATAAGCTGAAACTGGAGTTAGGGCGAGTCACTATATTGATCGGTGAAAATGGTTGTGGCAAGAGTAATATATTAGAGGCGATCGCCCTAGCTTCTGCGGCGGCTGATGATAAACTGGATAACGAGTTTTTAGCATCTAGGGGCATTAGGGTTACAGAACCTCAATTTATGCGATCGGCTTTTGAAAAAGATAATCTTACTAAAGAAATTAAAATTGATTTAATAGGAAATGATCAACAACCATTTAGTTGTGTTTTAGAAAATGATAACTCTCCCTATTCTAAGTGGCTTAACAAAATCGATTTTTATAGTTTTATTGTTCCAGCGATAAACTTTATCAATGACAATAAAAATCATCTAGAAAATACTTTTAATATTCAGGAAGAATACGAGAACGATCCAAATAAATTGTCTATAGAACAAGCAAGCCAGGAATTAAAACTCAGAGAGTTAGTAAAAAGCGGAGATAAGATACTACAATCATTGCAAAGACATTCTAAAATGTTTGCTATACGTGAATTTATCATTTATTCTCCTGAAAACCAAGCATTACGAACTTTTGAAAAAGAAGGACAAATTCAACCATTAGGAATTAATGGAGAAGGCTTATTTAAACTTTTAAAAGTTTTGAATTCAGATGAAAACCAAGAGCCACTTAATGAAATCAAGAAAAAACTGCAATTGATAGATTGGTTTCAAGATTTTGAAGCGTCTCCAAATTTATCCAATATTCAAAATTCTCTCCAAATCAAAGATAGATACTTAGATCCAGATTTAGCTTACTTCGACCAACGCAGTTCTAATGAAGGCTTTTTATTTTTGCTTTTTTACTTTGCTTTATTTATTAGCGATATCACACCTAAATTTTTTGCAATTGATAACATTGATGCTTCCCTCAACCCTCGATTATGTCGCAGGTTAATCCAAGAATTAGTTGAATTAGCAAAAAAACACGACAAACAAGTTATATTTACAACCCACAACCCGGCAGTTTTGGATGGCTTAGATTTAGATGATGACGAACAGCGGCTGTTTGTGATCTATCGCAGCCAATTAGGGCATACTAAAGCAATACGCATTCTGAAACCTGAACCTTTGGAGGGACAAGAACCTGTATCATTATCAGAGGCATTTTTGAGAGGCTATATCGGCGGACTTCCTGAAAATTTTTAATATGATTAAGTTTGGATTGATTACAGAAGGACATACCGATCAGATTGTTATTAAGAGTATTTTAGCTGGATATTTCAACAGATCAGATCTAGTTATTAGACCACTGCAACCAGAAATAGATAAAGACAAAAACTCTGGTGGTTGGACTCTAGTTTTTGATTATTGCAGATCAAAAAAATTTCAAGAATCATTTCAATCTAATGACTATATCATTATTCAAATAGATACTGATGTTTCAGAAGATTATAATATCGCTCATCAAGATGAAAATGGCGAATTTACTCCTCAGCAGTTGATTCAAAAAGTTATTGAGAAATTCAGAGATGCGATTGGTGAGGATTTTTACAACACAAATCAACAGAAAATCCTGTTTGCAATCTCTGTACATTCTCTTGAGTGTTGGTTGCTCCCACTGTATTATACAGATAAGAAGAAAGCAAAATTCAAAAACTGTCTCAAGACTTTAAATGATGAGCTTTCCAAGAAACACAGGTTTACAATTGACAAGAATGCTAAAAATCCTGATTATTATCGAGAAATATCAAAACAATACGGGAAGTATAAAGTTTTGATGCAGCATTATCAAGATAATCCTAGTTTAAAAACTTTTATAGAAGAGATTGAGAGTAGAAATATTCAAATTGTTGAAGAGGATGACTGGTAACTATCCAGATTTTTATGTCCTTCCTATAATAGAGACAAAGCTTAGGAGATTAGTATGCAAGCATACAAACTTAGAGGTAAAAATGATTCAAGACTTAACAAATTATCCCCATAGCATTTTTCAATTCTCTGAAATACAGGACACGCCACTGCCGTTTCCCTACCTGAGAACGGATATAAATTTCCCAAATACC
Source organism: Microcoleus sp. (assembly GCF_041354475.1). Classification (NCBI taxonomy): domain Bacteria; kingdom Bacillati; phylum Cyanobacteriota; class Cyanophyceae; order Oscillatoriales; family Microcoleaceae; genus Microcoleus; species Microcoleus sp. The sequence continues at coordinate 6,071 of NZ_JBGJZU010000009.1, read as the reverse complement.
TAAACTTCCGACTCCAATTCCCTAACCCGCAACTGCACCGGCAACTCTACAGGATTCAATTCAGATGACTCCAATAAACCTGTAGCTTCTTCCTCAGCATTTGGTTCGCCATCGCGCACTTTTCGCCATTTATCAGCCAAAGTATCCCGCTGATTGATTAAATAAATGCTCACTAAAGTTAACCCAACTCCCATCGATTGCAGCGGATTTAGCACTTCGCCTAAAAACAAATTGCCGAACAGTAAGGCAAAAACTGGGGTAAGAAAGGTAAGAGAACTTAAACTGGTGAGACTGCCACTTGAAGCAAAATAAAAGAACAAACCGTAGGCGATCGCACTTCCGAACACAGTAGAATAACTTAAGGCCATCCAGCCGGAAAAATCGATATTGACAAATTGCTCAGATTCAGTTGCAGCCGAAACTGCCAACAACGGCAAACCACCCAAAATCATGTGCCAACCAGTCGCCACCACCGGGTCAACATAACGACAAACCCAGCGCACCAAAACTGTTCCCACAGCCATCGACAATGCCGCCAACAGCATCAGCCATTCTCCACCCTCAAACAACTGTGCGATATCAGCAGAAACCTCGACATTTTTAGGATGAAACAGTCCCAAAATCCAGCTATCCGGCAACCCAATTAAACTAATCCCAATCACGCCAATAACTAATCCCAGCCAGCCCCAAAAACCAATTTTTTCTTGAAACAGCCACAAACACAATATCGCCACAGCTAGTGGCTGAGAGTCAATCATCACCGAACCTAAACCCGCACCGGTTCTGGCCAAACCTTCTGCTAAAAAGCCTTGAAACAAAGTACCGTCAACTAAGGCAAATAACGAAATCCACAGCCAAGCTTTCCAGCCCTGGGGCTGTGATTTTCCCATAAATGCGGCGGCTAGGAGCACCAACACGCCAGCCGGCATCAAACGCACGACAGCCACAAACAGCGGAGTCGTGTGGGGCATGACTCCTTTCATAGCTACCATGGCGGTTCCCCACAGGAAAAACGGCGCAATTAGTAACAGCGGCGCGAAAGGCAGTTTGGAATCGGTAATTTTTAGCTGCATGGCGGAGGGCTCCTGATAATTGATGAGACTGACTCTCGTGGGGATGATGTAGTTTTGTTAAGCAATTTTTACAATTATATATTGATGTTGGATGAAGTGCGATCGGACTCTGTGGGGGTAGGGGGGTAACTTCTTCGTTGTTCCTGCTTCGTTCTTCCTTCGGATAAGGCACACTATAAGTTAGCTACACAATTTCACATTGCGCGAAAACTGCCCATGATTTGGCCATTCAAGCCTCGCTACCGTAAACAAATCGCTCACATCGAAATCACTGGCGCCATTGCTGGAGAAACCCGCAAACGAGTTTTAGAAGCCCTCAAAACCGTTGAAGAACGCAAATTTCCCGCTTTGCTGCTACGGATAGACTCTCCTGGTGGCACTGTGGGCGATTCCCAGGAAATTTACAGCGCCCTGAAGCGTTTGGGGGAAAAAGTCAAAATAGTTGCCAGTTTTGGCAATATTTCGGCTTCTGGGGGAGTTTACATCGGTATGGGTGCCGAATATATCGTGGCTAATCCAGGTACGATTACCGGTAGCATTGGTGTAATTATCCGGGGTAATAATCTAGAACGGCTATTGGAAAAGGTCGGTGTTTCTTTTAAGGTCATCAAATCTGGGCCATATAAAGATATTTTGTCATTCGATCGCGAATTAACTCCACCAGAACAGCAAATTTTGCAAGATTTGATCGACACCAGCTATCAGCAATTCATAGAAACAGTGGCCTTCGCCCGGAAACTGCCTATTGAACAAGTTAAAAGTTTTGCCGATGGTCGTGTTTTCACGGGCCAGCAAGCCTTAGAGTTGGGTTTGGTGGATAGATTGGGTACTCAAGAGGATGCCCGTCGCCATACAGCCGAACTGGCGGGACTTGACCCGGAAAAAACTGAGTTGTGCACTCTGGAAAAACCAAAACCTTTCCTAAATCGCGTCTTGGGGAGTAGTCTGGATACATCGGGGCTTTCAGCTTACAAAAGTTGGCTGGAATTCGAGCTGTCTGCTAGTGGTTTGCCACTGTGGCTGTATCGCCCGTGATTAAATAAATTAGTCAGTTGGCAGTTGGCAGTTGAAAGTTGTTGGTAATTGCTAACAAATAACAACTAACAACTAACAACTGCCAACTCTCAACTCTCAACTAGCAACAGACTAATAACAAAAAAATGGAGAATATTTGCGTGGAATGGCAAGTGCGGGCGATTCGCGGGGCAACTACTGCCAGCGACAATTCGGTAGAAGCAATTCGAGATGCGGTGAGAGAATTATTAGATGAATTAGAAGCAAGAAATGATTTAGAGCCTGAATTAATTATTAGTGCTACGTTTTCTGTCACTCGCGATTTAGATGCTGTGTTTCCTGCCGCGATCGCCCGCGAACGTCCCCGTTGGTGTAATGTTCCCTTATTGGATGTGCAGCAGATGTATGTCAAGGGTGCTTTGGAACGTTGCATCCGGTTTTTAATTCACGTCAATTGGCCAGCACATACCGAAATTTATCATCCTTATTTGCGGGGAGCTCAAAATTTGCGGCCGGATTGGAATTTAGCAGTGGCGGTGGCTGGGGAGAAATAATAAATTTTTGGCTTAGAGAAGCGATCGCATTCTGGTTGATTTTTTTTATACAAGACTTACGGACGCTTCTACCTAAAAAACCCGGCTTCTTGGAGAAACCGGGTTTTTGTCAATCAGACGCTTTCTTGTGATGCAACCTAATCCCTAAAAAGATGTCATATATAAAACTCCAAAAGTCCTTTTTCCCTTCTAATATTCCCAAGCTTTGAGGAGAACCTTTTTCATCTAATAGCGGCTTGACAGCTTCATAGGCTGGCTTGTAGTTGTACCAAGGAATTGAAGGCCACAGGTGATGAATCAGGTGATAATTCTGACCCAAAATTAAGATATTTAGAATTGGACTAGGATATACTCTGGCATTTTTCCAGCGATCGCGCTCGTGAAATGGACGGTGTGGCAAATAATCAAAAAATAACCCCAAGGCTAACCCCACCACTAAAGCAGGAGAAAACCAAAAATTCAGCACGTAACCTAAATGGTCGTATTGAATGGAGATATACACCACTCCGATCACAAATAAACGGCTGAAAAACCATTCCCAAAGTTCGTTTTTTCGCCACAGTTTGCGCTTAAAGAAGAAAATCTCGTGGTAAAAAAACCTCGCAGCAATTAACCACAGAGGCCCGCCGGTGGAAACATAATGGTCTGGATCGTTATCTGGATCGTTAACGTGAGCGTGATGCTGCATATGTACCCGTGTAAACACGGGAAAAGCAAAACCCAACATCAGGGCGCTACCGTGTCCCAAAATAGCGTTAATGGTGCGATCGCGGTGCGCTGCATTATGAGACGCATCGTGAATCACTGTTCCAGCCATGTGCAAAGCCAGAACATTCAGGAAAAAACAGCACCATTGGGGCCATTCCCCATACCAGAAACCCCAGTATGAAATCACGATAATCGCTAATGCACTCAAAAATAGCAACAGCGTCGGATTGAAGTCACCTGGAGGACTCAGAAACTCTTTCGGCACTGTCAGTGGCCGTCCTGCCTCCGACATTTTTGTTAGCACTCCTTAATATTTCACACTTGCGTAGTATAAGATACAAGGCTGCCAATAGTAAAGTTTTGTGAAATAAGTGTATCTAATCTCGATCGCCCGTCCTGTACACAAAATCCCAGTCACACAAAGCTGTAGGCAAACTACAAAAAATAAATGGGTATATTTGTATATTTGTCAAGTAGTAGACGAAAATTATTGGAAAACTGTTGCGATCGAAAAGAAAAGATTACCGATGGGTAAAAAGTCAGATATTCTATATATTGGTCAATACCTGCGGTCTAAACGATCGAAAAATTTTTAAGAATTAAGACAACTAGCGTCATTGCTTGTACTGAAAGATGAAACGTTAGCCGAAAATTACACAATAAATCCTCCAGCCACCCCATCTCAATTCATGCAACTGCCAAAAGCCTTACGCCGGACTAAAATCGTCGCCACCATTGGCCCCGCCACCTCTGATCCACAAGTGCTGCGGAACCTCATAGAAGCAGGTGCGACAACTTTGCGACTCAACTTTTCTCACGGCTCAGAAGAAGACCACCAACGGAGCATTCGCTTAATCCGGCAAACATCCTTTGAACTAAATCAGCCGGTGGCAATCCTGCAAGACCTCCAAGGCCCGAAAATTCGCTTAGGTCGCTTTGAAAAAGGGTCGATTGTGGTCAAAAATGGCGATCCGTTCATTTTAACCAGCCGCCCAGTTCCAGGCACTGAGATGATTTCCTCAGTCACCTATGAACCTCTAGCAGACGAAGTGACCGAGGGAGCGATGATTCTGCTAGATGACGGGAAAGTGGAAATGCGCGTGGAAAAAGTAGACCGGGTGTCGCGGGAATTGTACTGTCGCGTTGTTGTCGGCGGACCGCTTTCCAACAACAAAGGCGTGAATTTTCCGGGAGTGTACCTGTCAATTAAAGCGCTGACCGATAAAGACCGCAAAGATTTAATGTTCGGACTCGACCAAGGTGTCGATTGGGTAGCTCTGAGCTTTGTGCGGAATCCCCAGGATATGCTGGAAATTAAAGAGCTGATTGCCAGTGCCGGTAAGCAAGTACCTGTTATTGCTAAGATCGAAAAGCACGAGGCGATCGAACAAATGGAGGCTATTCTGGCCCTGTGTAACGGAGTGATGGTTGCCCGCGGGGACTTGGGAGTAGAACTGCCGGCAGAAGACGTGCCGATTTTGCAAAAGCGACTGATTGCTACTTCTAACCGCATGGGAATTCCGGTGATTACCGCTACCCAGATGCTCGATAGTATGCTTCACAATCCTCGTCCCACCCGCGCGGAAATTTCCGACGTGGCCAACGCGATTCTCGATGGGACTGATGCGGTGATGCTCTCGAACGAAACCGCCGTGGGGGACTTCCCGGTAGAAGCAGTGGCGACTATGGCAAGAATTGCGGTGCGGATCGAGAGAGAAGGAATTAGGGGCAATATTAGGAATGTAGAAGATATTGGTCGATCGATCCCCAACGGCATCAGTCAAGCTGTCAGCCAAATTTCCGAACAATTGAATGCAGCAGCGATTATGACGCTGACAAAAACCGGTGCTACAGCCCGAAATGTGTCGAAGTTCCGACCAAAAACTCCGATTTTGGCAGTTACTCCCCACGTAGACGTGGCGAGACAACTGCAACTGGTGTGGGGAGTAAAACCGCTGCTGGTGCTAGATTTGCCCTCGACCGGTCAGACATTTCAATCTGCAATCAATGTCGCCCAGGAAAAAGAGTTACTGTCCGACGGAGACTTGGTAGTGATGACTGCCGGTACTCTGCAAGGGGTAGCGGGTTCAACGGATTTGATCAAAGTTGAGGTAGTGACAGCGGTTTTGGGTAAGGGAACTGGTGTGGGGCTAGGCTCAGTCAGCGGTATGGCCAGGGTAGCTCACACTGCTGCGGATGTGGCGAATTTCCACCCAGGAGACATTTTGGTAGTCAACCACACTAGCGCTGAGTTTGTGGAGATGATTCGGAAAGCAGCAGGTGTGGTGACGGAGGAAGAAAGTTTGACTTCTCACGCGGCGATTATTGGTTTGCGTTTGGGCGTACCGGTGATGGTGGGCGTGAAGAATGCCACCCAGGTGATTCGGGACGGCACTATGCTGACGCTGGATATGCAGCGGGGTTTAGTTTATTCCGGTGCTAGAGGTGGCGGGACTGACGGCGAACTGGATGTTTGATGGCAGTTCTGAGTGATGAGTTGTAGGGTTTGAATTCTACAACTCATTGCTTTTTGTCTGGCGGTTGTGCTAAGGTTATTAATTGTCTGTGCCGATGTAGCTCAGGGGTAGAGTATTCGATTCGTAATCGAACGGTCGCGGGTTCAAATCCCGCCATCGGCTCTGGGTTTGGACGATTTTCGGTGATGGGCGATCGCGGTTTTGTCTCAAAACTGTCTCAAAAACGCAGCAAAATCGCCCCGAAA